>JAHEYF010000207.1 GCA_023251755.1 Bacteroidota bacterium | reverse complement strand
TTTACTTCTTTTGGTTATGCCGATGTATCGGCCGGCGTACTGTGGCATTACAACCAGGACCAGGAGTCCTTTGCAGGAGGGCATTCCTTTTCGAAAATTGATATCGGTGCTGCGGTGCAACATGTGAACAGGCCCAGGCTAAAGTATTTTGGTTTAAACGAGAATTTAAAAATGAAATTCGTTACACATGCCAGCGCTGAAATAGACTTATCGGATTCCAGGTTAACCCTGGTGCCCAGCGTGATTTATATGCAACAGGGTACTTTAAACGAAATAGTGGTGGGCGGAATGTTAAAATACAGAATAGACAAGAGAACCTCCAGGTACACCGGCTTTGGAAAAAGCTCATCTGTTAGTTTCGGCACTCAATACAGGTATAAAGATGCCTTTATTCCTATGTTTATGTTTCAAAAGGAAGATTACGCAATAGGCCTCTCTTACGATTTCAATACTTCGGGGCTTAGCAATGTTTCCAATCACCGGGGTGGTTATGAAATTTCTTTTTGTTACCTCCTTGGCAAAAAGAAATAATACATCTGAATCACACTGGCCCTGAATCAGGCTGGCGTAATCCGGGCATCTGATTTCATTGTACCTGGCCCTGCATTTTATTCAAAGCAAACCGGGCTATTTTACCGGAAACATTTTTGGGCAAAGAGTCCATGAATATAATTTTTCTTGGATATTTATAAGGGGCCGCTTCCTTCTTAAACCAATCCTGGATCTCTTTGGCAAAATCGGGCGAAGATTTGGATTTATCTTTTAAAACAATATAGGCGCAAACAATAGCCCCTCTGTGTTCATCAGGAATACCTACTACCGCGCATTCGGCTATATCCTTGTGCATGATCAACACACTTTCCACTTCAGGTGCTCCGATATTATAACCCGATGAAATAATCATATCATCATTTCTGGCCACAAACCAAAAATAGCCCTCCTCATCTTTCTTACAAATATCCCCTGTAATGTTCCAGCCTGCTTTTACATATTCCTTCTGCCGTTCATCGCTCAGGTACCTGCAGCCGGTAATGCCCTTCACGGCCAGCTTTCCTGGTTCTCCATCTCCTACTTCTTTCCCCTGCTCATCAATTATCATTGCCTGGTAGCCGTGTACCGGTTTACCCAGGGCACCGGCTTTTACATTGTTATCATTTGATGAAATAAAAATATGCAGTAATTCTGTAGCCCCTATTCCATCAAGTATTTTTAGTCCCGTTGCCCGGAACCAATCTTCAAACACCTTTGGAGGTAATGCTTCGCCCGCCGAAACACATTTCCGTAAGGAAGAAATATCGTAGTTTTCAATAAGAGATGAGAGTATTCTCCAGGCTGTAGGTGCAGTAAAACAAATTGTAATTTTATGCATGGCTATTGCCCTTAACAGGTTTTCAGGACCGGGAGCTTCAATTAAAAAGCTTGAAGCTCCGTAGTAAAGTGGAAACAATACAAGTCCACCCAAACCAAAAGTAAATCCTATAGGAGGGCTTCCCGTGAAAATATCACCCGGAACGGGCTGTAGAGAGGTACCGGGATAAGCTTTGCACACCAACACGAGATCCCTGTGATAATGAGCGGTCATTTTCGGGTTCCCCGTAGTACCGGAGGTAAAACCGATAATGGCCACATCACTTGCCTTAGAAAGGAAATTAGTGAAAGTATCCGGCTGACGGGCCATTAATTTTTCCAGGGAAGATTCTTTTTTCTCCAGCCCGTCAAATGTGATGACCTGTTTTACAAAATTATTCTCAAGCGCATTTACTTCATCTTGTAAACGTTCATCGCAAAGTATATGCGATACTTCAGCTTTTTCAACAATTGTATTGAGTTCTTTGGCGCGCAGCAAAGGCATGGTGGCCACCACAATACCACCCGCTTTTATAATGCCAAACCAACAGGCAACAAACATAGGGTTGTTGGCCGACCTTATAACAACCCTGTTCCCCGGAACAAGGCCCAGTTCATGTATCAGCACATTGGCTATGAGATTGGCTTTTTTAAACAGTGTCTGATAAGTCCAGGTATGTTCAAAAGTCCTGAGGGCAATGGCCTGGCCCTTACCGGCCACAATATGTTTATCCAGTAAGTCATACGAGCAATTCAGATTTTCGGGTAATTTGAATTCAGGTGCATCAAATAAAAAATCGGGTTGCAGCGTAGTGTCCGGTAAACGGGAGGCCGCAAAATCATCCTGGTAATTTGTCATTTTTAAAAAGTATTAAATAAGAATGCTTTTCAATTCATGCCGCTTCTACCCAGGTTGATGAATGATAGAGATGCGATAGATAATTAAAGTAATTAAGCCTGTAAGCACCAGCAGTCAAAAGATGCGCTGGTTGATTACTAAACTTCTGTAAGCCTTTGAAAAATAGTTCTCAATGGCTTTTATTTATTTATTAAGTACAGTTCCATTCCGGATTTTAATTCTGCTGTCCAGTGTTGCGAAAAAATAGCCGATTTATCTTCTGTATATTTTACAAAAACCAGTGTGGCCTGGCCTTGTATACATATTTCATTAGTATTCATAAAACAGAAACCATATACCACCGAGGAATTCCCAATAGTAATCACCCATAGTTTTTTTGTCAGCAGGTCACCCAGCCGGGCTGCTTTTTTAAATTGCACCTGTAAATCTACAGTGGGTACACCCGCCGTCTGATGCAAAGCTTTAAACGGTAAATGCAAAGCCTCTTCAAACCAATCTTCAACAAGGCCGTTCAGCATTTCTAAAAACCGGGGATAAAATACAATCCCTGCGGCATCCGTATGCTGAAACCTTACTTTTTCTATTTTTATAAATTCCGCTCCCATGAAAATTGCTTTTATTTAGTATGACCTTTAGGTTTTAAAGCCAGTTTCATGGATTCAAATTCCTTTTTTAATTTTTTTTGAAGAGGGTACAAATATGAAATCCCCCTTTGGTATTGTTTAGGTACAGCTATTTTAGTAAGGTTGTCTGCATACAATTGCTCATAGGCTTGCGCACGCCATACAAATGAAGGGTCGAGTAAAAGAGCCCGTCCCATAGCTACGAGGTCTGCCCTCCCGGATAATAAAATAGTATTGATCTGATCCAGGTCTTCAACCTGTCCCACAGCAATTGTAGGAATGTTCACCGTATTCCGGATAGTATCCGAAAAGGGTACCTGCCACATTCTTCCTTTTACCGGATTTTCACCCATCACAGTTCCTCCTGTACTGATGTTCAATACATCAGCCCCGGCCTCTTTCAATGCTGTGGCTAATGCAATACTATCTGCCCTCGTGATACCGTTTTCGGCCCAGTCTTCAACGGAAAGCTTTACGGATATGGGTTTGTTCGGGTCAAAATTGTCACGTATATTTTTAAACACCCGCAAGGGGAATTTAAGTCTGTTTTCTATCTTACCCCCAAATTCATCAGTTCTCTTATTGGTTAAGGGCGATAAAAAAGTAGCCAGCAGCAAGCCATGACAAGCCTGCAATTCTATCATATCAAATCCTGCTTCATCTGCCCTTTTTGCAGCAGCTCCAAAATCTTTAACAAGCGCATCCATCTGCGGAATGGATAATTCCCCGGGTATTTG
>JAHEYF010000127.1 GCA_023251755.1 Bacteroidota bacterium | reverse complement strand
TGCTTCCGGCAACAACGCCCATGTCCAATAAAAAGAAGGACAACATTCCTTTAAAAATACCACCGGTAAAAGGCTGCATAATTTCCATTCCTTTGTCGTTGGATACAAGTCCGATCAATAAACTGCCCAGCAATACAACAATCGACCCGTTTAAAAATGCCTCACGCACCAATTCCTTCATACTCATGTGATGATCGTCCACTTCAAGTTCGGCGCCTGGTTCTGCATGTTTGGCAGATAACTTCCTGTATAGCATTACCCCGATGATAATAGAAGGCGATTCCATTAAGGCCATAGCGGCTACCATTTGCCCACCGTAAGGTATATTGGAATCCTGCAAAATATTGGAGGCCGTAATAAACGTTACCGCACTTACCGATCCGAATGCTGCCGCAAGGGCTGCAGCATTGGGGATGTCTAATTTTAAGCGGAGGATATAAAAACTATAAAAAGGAATGACGATGGCCATGGCGATTGAAACCACCAATACCATAATAACCTCTGCATTTAAACCACTGTGATGAAGTTCAACCCCTCCTTTAAAGCCTATAGCCATTAACAGGTAAAGCGAAATAAATTTAGATATCTGATTGGGGATTTCCAGATCGGATTTTGCCAATACAGCCAATAGTCCTACAAAGAAAAATGGAACAGGTGGAGCAAAAAAATTCTGAAGTAAATGATGTAAATCCATAATTTTTGTTTTTTGTTTTTCTATTTAAAAAACTACCTCTGTTATTATCCTCATAACAAAGTTAAGCTGATTTTTAAATCAGCAAAGTTTTTGCACATTAAAACGAAACCTGGTATTGCAAATACAACATACCACGCCGCGCACTTTTATTATCCATTGGATCGCCACTGCTATTCAGATTGCTCTGGAATACCGGCCTGCTTTGATAATTCAATGTTATTTTATTGTAATTCGAAATCAGCCAGTTCACACCTGCTTCGGCCATCACCATGTTGTTGAATTTTAAAGCCTGGTACTGCGCAAGCTGCGAACTCACATAAGGCATTAAGGTTCCCCTGTTTCCCAATAAATTATTTTTAAATTTATAACCCAGCTGAAAATATTCTACGTTACCACTTCCATACATGGCATAGGCATTACCAAAACCATTCAGGGATTTAACGTTTGCATTTGAACTGCCCGTAGCCGTATTCATGACCCCGTTTGTGCGCAAATAATTTTGTCCGTAATCAAAGTAAGAATAAGCAACATAAAAATTAAGCGCAGTACCTTTTTCTTTATCCAGGTATGTATCGTAAAACAAATCTACTGAAGCCAGTAAAAGGTTGTGATAAGCTGTATCACCCTGTACAGGAGTGTTCGAAGTCAGAAAACGGGTGGCGTCTTTTTGATACACCAGGCCTGCTCCCAAAGTAAGCACCCGTTTTTTTCCCAGATAAGTTCCTGCATTGTACGGCGTTTCATTGCTTTCTTCCTCTAAAAAATGCCACTTGATATAGCTTTGGTATTGTAAGTTGGGAGGCTTTGGCGAAAATTTTGCGCTGGTTGTAAGAGCTGTGTCCACTGCAAACGTTACCCCTCCCTGGGTGGGCACCTGCGTTTGCACCGGCAATGGTTTTGAAACCGCAAAACGATAATCCAGCCTGGAGACTTTACCTTTGGCATACACCCCCAGTTTACGTACAAACTGATCGCTTTGATCGTTTGTTACCTGTTGATAAATAGGGGCATCTGCACCCATGATGGTTCCTACCGAAGGGGCCGAAAAACGCGCCGGACCCGTCCAGCTGTTAAGCCCTGCACCAACAGACAGGTACCTTGGAAGCACTTCGTATTCTGTAACAGCATCATGAAAAAACGCGCCCTGTTTACGGGGGGCTAAATAATTAAAATTGTTGATACCAAACTGGGTGTATACAAATACGTGTTTGGCAATTGGCCCGAACAACTGAAAACGCATCCTCCGGATACCAAGGTCCATTGTTTGACTTTGACTATACCCATACACTGTTGTTCCGGGGTTGTTCCAGTTGTTGCGCACCCACGACTGCAACAAGCCTGTAGCTTTTAAATAAGTGCTGCTGTCGTGGGTTAAATACACTTTGAGGCCGTCTTTAAAACGGTTGTTGTTTTGTGCCCTGCTCATGTTAACGAATAACATTATTACCAGGGCGATGTATAAATGTTTTTTCATTAAATTATTTTTTATGTATTCTGGTTGAAGTAGGGTCCTGCGATACCTGCCTGTGGTTTTCAAATCCCGTTATCAACACCGTTCCGTCACTTCTTTCATAATCACTTTTAAATTCATTCAGGGCTATAAGGCTGGTGTGGTCGCACACACCCAATTCAGACACATTGACCGTTACTTTTTTACCTTCAGGAATTAAATTTAATTTTTTCTTTACCCCTATCAGGTTCGAAAACACAGCGTCTCCGGTTATGCTGACCAGTACTTCATTTCCATTCATTTCTGTATTTACATTTGAGTTGAATAAATTTTTTAAAGCCGTTCCATGTTTTAAGTTAATAATTATTTCTATTAAAATACCAGAACCAACACCAACCAATAAATCTGTAGCAAGGGTAATCATCAAAGTAGCTACAAAAACAATAAACTGATCGATACCAATGTGGTACATGTGTTTAAATTCTCTTGGGTGGGCTAAACGGAAGCCAACAAAAATAAGCATAGCGGCCAGTGCTGCATTCGGTATCATATTAATGATGGGAACGGCAAACAACAGGGCAAACAACAGAAACAGGCCATGAAAAAAGTTGGACCAGCGTGTTTTTCCACCATAACCAACGTTGGCCGAACTGCGCGCTACTTCCGAAATCATGGGAAGCCCGCCTATAATACCCGACAAGGTGTTGCCAATACCAACGGCTATAATATCTTTATTGGTATTCGATTTTCTTTTAAAAGGGTCCATCCCGTCTATAGCCTTCACCGTTAAAAGGGATTCAAGCGTACCAATTAAAGAAAACAAAACAACGTATTCTATAAAAGCGCCTGTGTGACTTGATATTCCTGATAAATCTACATTTACAAATTGTTTTTGAAGGATCTCGATTATATTTCCTACAGAAACCAATGCAAAATTATGCACGGCTCCTTCTGTTTTTATGTGCAAGGCCTGTCCGAGAGGTATAGCCACCGCCAGTACCACCAAAGGTGCGGGGATTTTTTTGATGCGTTGATTTTTGATATAGTTAAACGCCACCAAAATAACCAGGCAGCCGATACCAATTTCGGTTAAGTGGGCGTTTTCATGCTGAAGGCTTTCTGGTATCATCGCCAGTAGCTCCAATGGCTCCTTTCCTTTCAAATGGGCGGGGTCAATCCCCAGTAAAAAATGAATTTGCTTCGACATAATAATAACCCCGATAGCCGCCAGCATACCATGAATAGCTGCTCCCGGAAAAAAATCGGACAATTTACCGAGTTTCAAAAATCCAAATCCAATTTGAATGAAGCCGGCCACCACACAGGCCCCCAGGGCCAGGCGCCAGCCCTGTTCCCCCCCCCCAAATGCAGCAACTGCACCCGATGCAATAACAATTAAACCGGCAGCAGGGCCTTTTATGGTTAAGCGGGAACCCGCAAAAAGGCTAACAACTATCCCCCCGATAATGGCCGTTACCAGGCCAAAAATGGGAGGGAAATCACTTGCTTTGGCAATACCTATACTTAAAGGGAGGGCCAATAAAAACACCATAAAACCTGATGTTGCGTCCCCCGAAAAATTTTCTTTTAATCCTTCAATGCCATCTTTTGGCAATTGTTGTTTGTTTGCTTTTTTACCCGACATGAGAAATTGACATTAAAAAAGAATGAAAAATTAAATAAGATCCAATACAAGCTTTGATAAAAGCCTGTTTAATTCCTTTTTAATAAAATCAAACTCTGAAAATCCCGAGGGTAATGAAAAGAGGTAAGGCTTGTGTACGGTAAGACTTAAAACTGGCCTTTTGACTGGAAGGCAACTGAACAAAAGAATGGAAAACGAGTGTAAAAGTATGAAAGACATCTAAAGTAACAACCGTGCTAAAATCATCATCTGCATCGTTCAGCTCTTCTTCTACTACAAAATCGCCCTGGTCATTTTTCGCTTTACTTTCTTTTTGAATGGTTTTTGTTTTTCCGGAAAGAGCGGAATTGGCGTAGGCAGGGACTATTGCACAATACGTAAATACAAGCAGCAGCAGGGAACTTATGAATTTTTGAAAGTATTTTTTATTGTTTTTCATGCTTTAGCTAAACGCAAAAGTACAAAATATTACGGATATTTATCAGCTTAAAAAAAATTTCACTTTTTTTAGCATTCAAAACCCTTGCTACGTCCCTCTTTGTGAAAGTATACCTACTTTTGTACTGAATGAACAACATGAACAGTTCCCAAAAAGTAATCCTCTTTCTTTGTATTGTAGTTGCAGGGCTTATAGCCCTGTACGAATACAAAAAGTACCGTGTAGCCCCAACTATCGATCTGTTTAAACAGGAGCTTTACAATGAAAACAACGAAGCTGTATATTTTGAATTGTATAAAGGAAAAAAACTGATTGTATGCTATTATGCTTCCTGGTGTGGGGAATGTTTAAAGGAAATGGAAATGCTGAACAAAATAAAAACAACAGCACTAAACGATGTTGATGTTATTGCGATTACCGATGAAGAGGTGGATAAATTAATTCGTTTTAAAAATAAAAAAAACTACCCTTTTACTTTCCTGCGAATGAAAGACCCTTTCTCTAAAATAAATATTTATACTATTCCCGTTACTTACATCATTAGTAGAAAAGGGGAACTGGTGTACGAAAAAACAGGGGCCATCAACTGGAAAGACGCTTCGTTTGTAGCCCATGTGAAAAGTTTAATGTAATGTTAAGTTAAAAAAGTGAGAGAGTGAGAATGTTAGAAAGTAAGAAAGAAATGATTCCGGTAAGGATCAAATCCTCTGCGTTTTAATCAGCGTTCCTCCGCGAGAAATAAAAAGTTAGAAGTTAAAAGGCTGAATTGGATTATAACTTAGTAAACTTAGTAGCAGCAATAATTGATTTCCCTGCACAATAAGCCGTAGCAAAACAACCCTGTAAAAGAAAACCTCCGGTGGGCGCATCCCAGTCGAGCATTTCACCTACAATGTATATTTTCGGATCGGCCTTTAATGAAAAATCAGGGTTGATTTCCGAGGTGTCGATCCCACCAACTGTTGATATAGCCTCTTCTACAGGCCGTAAAGAAGTTATGGGGATTTGAATATTTTTTAATTGCCTGCAAAACAATTCGGGGGACAGGTAATTTTCCTTTGTGGTATACAGCTTCAGTAAAGCCAATTGCAAAGCATTCAGCTTAAAATCGTATTTGTAATTTTTAGGCTGTACATTTTTTCCTTTTAGTTTATCCAATAATTGGTCTGTTGTATTTTGTGGCTTTACATCCAATTGAATATAAACGGTTTGTTTACCCTTCAGAGCTTCTCTTATTTCGGGAACAGCGGGGTAAATGGCATTTCCTTCGAGGCCGTACTCCGTAATTAAAACTTCTCCTTTCATACTAAAATCATTGATGGATACCTGCATGTTTTTTAGAGGACTACCGGCATAAGCAGATTTAAACTCTTCGGGCCAGGCTACATTGACCCCGCAATTGGAAGCCTGAAAGGGCTTTGTTTTTATTCCTGTTTTATTGAATGCATTTGTCCAGGTGCCATCCGATCCGGTAACGCTCCACGATGCACCACCCAATGCAAAAACAATATAATCAGCGCTTAAGGTAATTTCCTGTTGCCGGCACTGAACTACAACCTGTTTGTTTTCGTTAAACGAAACAAATTCATGCTGAAAGTGAAACTGAACATTTTGCTGATGGAGCCGGTCCGTAATTTTTTGAAGTACCTGAATGGGCTTCATTCCTTTTTCAGGGAAAATCCTTCCGCTTGTTCCCGTATAGGTTGGAATTCCAAGTTTTGCCAGCCATTGCCTGCAGGCCTTCGTATCAAAGCCGGACAAGGCCGTCTGTAAGAATGAAGGGGCTTGGTATTTAGCGTAAAGTTCTTCTCCGTAAATTGCATTGGTTAAATTAAACCCACCCTTACCGGCCACTAAAAATTTACGTCCCAGGGCTTTTCCTTTTTCATAAATATGTACCTCGTGGGTTTCGCACAACACCTCAGCGGCCATTAAGCCCGCTGCACCTCCGCCAATAATCACCACTTTTTCCGGGCTCATAACAAACAATAAATCGAATAAAAGTGCATGAAATACAACCTGAGTTTATTTTTCAATAGCCATTGGATTGGCTGTGTTTTTATAATCGGTGATGTCCATTTTAATAGAACCAATTAACACTTTGGCCTGTGCCCTGATGGGAATATGGTTTTTATCGTCTGAAATCCATACGTTCAGGTCTTCGTCCTTTTTAAACACACGTCCTTTTTGTACAATGGGGCGGAATTTCAAACAACGCACCTTACCTATATCTGTTTCAATGGTTTCGCGGCCAATGTATTTTATTCGTAAGGGCCAGTTTTCTTTGTCCAAAAAACAATTGAGTGAATACACATCCCCTTCTTTGGCTTTTTCAAAATTGAGGTTGCGGGCCGAATAAAAAGCGGAGATAATGTCCTGGGTACCTTGCGGAAAGGAATACGTTTCTCCTTTGCCTACATCTACTTTGTTGATGTAATGGTTAAAAATATAATCCTGGCTGATGTTATAGCCCCCTTCGTAGCAGCGGCGTACAAAATACCAGGGTACCAATGCGTCTTTATCTAAGTATGTTTCATAACGGTCGCGTACTTTAAAAAACCAGTCGAAAGTACCTTTTGAATTGCCCTTTCCTACAATGTGGTAACATTCGTGGTTGCCCATTTGTTTTATTTCAGGTTCAACTTCCATAACGGCTATGGCTGCATCCATTGCGCCGTAATGCAAACGGTAGGTTAATATTTCGCCGGGTTTAAATGCTTCGTTTACCTGTGTTGGTAAATCTTTTACCTGGTTCTGTTCAATGGAATTCAATACTTCAAAATTGTCGTTTTTAGTTCCGGCAGAAGCCAGCATCAACACAAATAAAGCTAGTGTTAAATTTTTAATCAATCCCGCTATTTTGCTTTTTGATTTCATCAATCCTCCTTTCTTTGTTCATCAACCAAATCGTATGCCATTCCTGTAATTCGTTTATTTGTTTATTCGTTCTCTTGTTCATTTGTTTGAACAAATAAACGAATAAACAAGAGAACGAATAAACTTAAGATCTAATTTAACGAAGTTTCCCGATGATGTCAACAATTTCATTCCTTTGCTGAATTAACGACTGATACAGGGAATTATTGTTTTTTTTCAATTGGTTTAAACGAATGACTCCTGCTACTTTCTTTTTAAAAGGGGAAAAATACAGCGAAACCCAGCCACTGGTCATTTTAACAAGGGTATAAACCGCAAGCATCCACCAGTTGTTAAAAACCAACCAAACAATTAACAACTCCAACAGGTAAAAAACAAGCACTAAAAAGCTGCCTACAACAACATTTACCGAGCTGTGAAATTCAATTTCCTTACATTGTTTATCAGCGAATTTTTTTGAAATAAAATAAGGGGTGTAATTTGTTAACTGCCCTATCCTGTATACCGGAAATCCAACTATCAACAGTAGTATCTTCAACCAGCCTAAATGTTTCTCCTCTTTTGATGCAGAACGTATCAGGTGGTCGCGCAGTTTAAGCTGATGGACTATAACTGTATATTGATGCACTGCTTTTCTTAATCTTTCTAATTTATCCGGCTGCTGAACATCTCCCTTGTTGAGCGCAGCAACAATGTGTTCCCAATACAACTGGTGGTGTTCAAGCTTATCAAAATCTAATTTATTTCCTTCTATCCATTGCTGCTTGTATATTTCCTGAAGTTCTTCAATTAACTGGTCGTTCTTTGTATCGTTTAAATGGGCAACGAGTGGTTTCATGCGTTGCTCAATTTCCTGTGTAAGGGCGTTTACGGCTTTTGCAGGATTTTCTTTGTACAGGGTATAATACTCTTTTACAGCAATAGGTTCACCAACATCATAAAACAAATCGCTCCTGAATTTTTCGGGTTTTGAATAGTTGAGCCCCACCGGTACAATCAACAAATCCTGGTTGTTGTATTCTTCCATAAACCCAAATGCCATGCGGGCTGTGCCTTTTTGTATGGAACGCAGACGTCTTTCCTGCATACACAATCCCTCGGCAAACACCATGATTTTTTTTCCTGCATTCAGCATAGCATATACCCGCCTGAAGCTTTGGTTGTTTTTTTTCACTCCTTCAATCCCTCCGTCGCGCATACGGAAAATAGGAACAATACCAACCGATTCCAGCACAAATGAAACAAAGCCCTTTTTAAATGCATCGCCCCGGGCCATATAATATGTGCGGGGCGAATGCAACAAGGTGGAAAAAGCAATGGCGTCCAAAAACGCATTGGGGTGGTTCATAGCAATCAATACGGGGTTCTTCACCTTGATGCGCTGCAAATTCCTTCCCTGAAATTTTTTATAAAAAGTCGGGACAGTTATGGAGAAAATAATACGTAAAAAATACCAAAACATACTACTAAGTTAAAAGTCGAAAGTTAAAAGTTAAAAGCCAGGAGCCAAAAGAACGATTTCGCTTATGTAAAACCCCTTATGGCTTATTTTTTATTGCTTATGGCTTTTCCTTTGTTAAGCTAAAAGAATCATTTCATTTCCGGTTAAACAGCATTCTCATTCCTTTGTGGTTTTCATCAAATTGCCCGTTTTTGTAAACCAGTTTACCATTTACAAAGGTTTTTTCGATGCCTGCTTTAAAGGTATGCCCTTCAAAAGGACTCCAGCCACATTTATACAATACGTTGGATTTAGTTACTGTTACAGGTTTGTTGAGGTTTACCAACACCAGGTCGGCATAATACCCTTCGCGGATATAGCCCCGTTTATCAATAGCAAATAAATCGGCTACGTTGTGGCTCATTTTTCTTGCAATCAGTTCCAGGCTTATTTTCTTGTCGTGGTAAAAATCGAGCATGGCCTGCAGACTATGTTGTATCAAGGGACCACCACTTGGTGCTTTCAAATAACTTTGTTGTTTTTCTTCAATAGTATGCGGGGCGTGGTCGGTAGCAATTACATCAATTCTTCCATCCAATACGGCCTCAAATATATTGTCGCGGTCGTAAGCTGTTTTAACAGCCGGGTTCCATTTAATAATGTTTCCTTTTGCAGCATAATCTTCATCGCTGAACCAAAGGTGGTGCACGCAGGCTTCGGCTGTAATACGTTTTTCTTTTAAGGGCAGTCTATTATCGAACAGACTAAGTTCTTTGGCTGTTGATATGTGTAAGATGTGCAAGCGGGTATTGTGTTTCCTGGCCAGCTCAACAGCCATTTTAGAGGAAGTGTAACACACCTCTTCATCGCGGATAATGGGGTGAAAATAAGCAGGAATGTCTTCGCCGTATTCTTCAACGATCCTTCTGGTGTTTTCTTTCACCATCGGATCATTTTCGCAATGCGTGGCAATCAAGGTGTTGACAGATGAAAATATTTTTTCGAGGGTCGCTGCATTGTCTACCAGCATATCTCCGGTTGATGAACCCATAAAGAGTTTTAAACCGCATACTTTTTTATAATCTACCTTTTGTACTTCATTCAGGTTGGTGTTGGTGCCCCCCATATAAAAACTATAATTGGCCAAGGAGCATTCGGCGGCACGGGCGTATTTTTTTTCTAATTCTTCGAGGGTGGTAGATTGTGGATGGGTGTTGGGCATTTCCATATAGGAAGTAACCCCTCCTGCTACAGCGGCTTTGGCTTCGGTATAAATGTCGCCTTTCTGAGTAAGACCCGGTTCACGAAAATGCACCTGGTCGTCGATTATACCGGGCAATAAGTACAAACCTTTTGCATCAATAATCCGGGTATCGTAATCAGCTTCTATACTTCTGTCTATTGCTGAAATAAATTCACCTTCAATTAAAACATCGCCAACAAAAATTTCATCTTCATTAACGATGGCAGCATTTTTTATAAGTGTTTTTTGCATACAATTCGCGTAGGGTGCAAAGGTAAGGTATTTATTAGTTCGTAGTTTAGAGTTCTTAGTTTATAGTATTAATTAAGCGGATGATGGTTTGAAAGGAGAGAGAGTGAGAGAGTGAGAGAGTAAGAAAGTGAGAGTGAGAGTGAGAAAAAGGGATGAAGGAAATATATACCCTGGTATTAAAACAAAAGAGCCTCCGTTTGCAGGGAGACTCTTTTGTTATGTGTTTACTCGTTTATTAATGAGGAGTATCTGTAGTTTCTGTATCGTGTTCTTCACCGTGTACAGGTGGGTGATACTTAGGAATTTCAATGTTTGGTTTATTCGGATCTACATATTCCCACGATTTAATTTCAAATACCACCCGACGGTTAATCTGGTGCAGGGCTTCTTTTTCATCTTTGGTTTTTACTTTTGCAATGGCTGCATCTTTCACTTTAAGTCTGCTTTCACCATAACCAACCGGTTTAATCCTGGCTGCAGCAATATGTTTTTCATTCACCAGGTAATCATAACACGACTGGGCACGTTTTTGAGATAATTCAAGGTTTTTCTTATCGTTATCCCTGCTATCGGTATGTGCACTTAATTCAATAATAATAGTTGGGTTGTCTGTTAAGATCTTGTACAAATACTCCAAAGAATCTTTTGGGTTTGAAGGGTGATCTAAATCCCATTTACCAACATTAAATAAAATCGCCGGCAATTTAATTTCTTTTTCAACAGGAATCAGCGTAAAGTCTTTTTGGAAGTTTTGTGATTCCATCAATCCAACTGTAGTGAATTTACCCCTTTCGTTAGAAGCAAGGAAGCCCAAAAGAGCGGTAGGTGTTGTAAGGTTTTTATCTGTTTGCGTGTATACTTCATAAGATACTTCCGGCTTTAATGCCATGCTATAAGTACCAGCTGCATCTGTTTTAGACTGTAATAAAGTACCGTCGCTTCCTTTTAAAATAACAGCGCAATTTGGAACAACCGTTTTATCTTTATCACTTTTAACGGTCCCACCAACATTAAATACCAATGGAGGTAATACAAATGACCAGATGTCATCACTTCCTTTTCCACCGTCGCGATTGGATGAAAAGTAACCTCTTTCCTTGCTTCCTTCAAATACAATTGCAAAATCATCGAAAGGCGAGTTTAAAGGGTATTTCAGGTTTTCCGGTTGTTTGGTAAATTTACCACTTGCATCTTTTTCAACTTTAAAAATATCCAGGCCACCCATGCCTAAATGGGCATTTGATGAGAAATATAAATTTTTTCCATCAGGGTGTATATAAGGGTAACCTTCCTGACCAGCCGTGTTTACTGATGGCCCAAGGTTTACAGGCATTCCCCATTCTTTTCCTTTGTGTTCACACATCCAGATGTCGTTCCCACCAAAACCACCTGCCATGTTTGAAGCAAAATACAGGGTATTGCCATCGGCAGACAAAGAAGGGTGGCGTAAATGACAAGAATCAATGTTAAAAGGAAGACGTTCAGGTTCTCCCCAACCCGGTCCTTGTTTTTTGGCTATAAACAATTGACATTTTACCTGTAATTTTTTTTGCTCATCGCAACGGGTAAATACAATAAAGTCGCCTTTTTTAGCAACACAGGCCGCACCTTCATTATATTTTGAATTGATTGGTGCGCCAAGGTCAGACGGAGTACTCCATTTTCCGTTTTTGTCCATTTTTGTTTCAAACAAATCCGAGTGCAATTCACCGGTAGTTCCATCAACACCGTCGCCTATTGAACCTTCGCGGGTTGAAGTAAATATAAGTGTAGTGTATTTTTTATCGCTGAAGGTTGGTGCAAAATCTTCCTGTTTTGAATTGAACATGGCCATGTTTTCAACTTTGTGGCGGGTTGGGCCGTCTACCCATTTCTGAGCCAGTTCGCAGGATTTTATCTCATCTTCTGCACGTTTATCAGAAGGATTGGCTTTTTTGTAATTTTCAAACTCAGCAATGGCTTCGTTGTATAATTTTTCTTCTTTTTTGATAGTCCCTATATAAAAATAAGACATAGGGTCAGGGTAATTCGCCTTGATCGCTTTAGAATAAAAAGACTCGGCTTCTTTTATCTGGTTGATGTGCCTGTAGCACTCAGCCGTTTTAAATAAAATTTTTGCTTTTTTCTCTGCCTTTTTCTCTT
>JAHEYF010000027.1 GCA_023251755.1 Bacteroidota bacterium | reverse complement strand
AAAACAAAGTCGTTTTAATTGACCCCGCCAATTACAATCAGCTAAAAAAAGAACACAAACTTGATCCGAAGGTGATTTATAAATCATCGGTTAAAACGGATGAAAACGAAGCCATTTTCCATCCATCAAAACAGGAAATAGCAAAATCACAGTTTTCTGTCAATTCATCCACCTCCTGCAGCTGCCTTGTTCCTTTGGACGGCACCTTCACCAAAGCTGATTTTTCGTTGGGTGTAACTCCGGGGATTGCACCGGATTACAGGTGTGATGATGCTTTTACTCCTTCAAAAAATTTACCATTCCCTTTTATTTTTTACGGCACCACTTACACCTCCTGCTTCATTAACATCAATGGAAACATCAGTTTCGTTAACGGTAATTCTTCTTTTAGTGCCGGGGGCTTTCCTGCGGGAAACGCTTCAAACCTGGACACCATTATGATTGCTCCTTTTTGGGGGGATGTTGATACCCGCGACCTGGGAAGCGGACTCGTGTATTACAAAATAGCCCCCACCTATATGATTGTGAAATGGGAAAACGTAGGTTATTTTTCTCAGCACTCCGATAAAAAGAGTACATTTCAATTGATCATCTCAAATGGAACCGATCCTATCATCCCCAATGGCAACAACATTGCCTTTTGTTACGGCGATATGCAATGGACAACCGGCGACGCTTCCAATGGCAGTGGCGGATTTGGAGGTATTCCGGCAACAGTTGGGGTAAACAAAGGCGATGGCATCAGTTTTATACAAATGGGGCGTTTTGATCAGGCCGGCTCGGCTTACGACGGCCCTTATGGTAATTCGGACGGCGTGGATTGGTTAGACAACCAGTCTTTTTACTTCAACGCCTCCAGCAGCACCAATTTCCCTCCCATTGCCACTACTTTTGGCGGATGCGGGGACACCATCAAAATATGCGCTTTCAGTGATACAGCCATCGTTGGCGAAGTGTTCCTTGCGCCCGAAAACAATCAAACTTTAACACTTAGTGCAAGCGCTCCCACACTCGGCGGAAACCTGACGGTTATAAACAATACAAGTCAAAACGGTTCCGGAAGCATTGGAGTACAAATCATCGGATCGGTAGGTTTAGCCGGTTTTCACAACCTTACACTTACGGCTACCGATAATGGTACACCGGTACAAACCACCACCATCAATTTAGTGGTTGAAATTGTAAACATACCAACACCTGCTCCGGCTCTAAGCATAAGCCCTGTTCCGGCCTGCGGGGTCAACCCCACCATTACGCTAACCAATTGCAACCAGTTTGATGCTGTTGTATGGAGTACCAATGCAGGCGGATGCTCCATTACCGTAAGTACAAGCGATACCTTTTATGTAAGCGTAAATAAAAATGGCTGTTACAAAACATCCTTCATTCCGGTTGTGATATTCCCTAAACCAACACCCACTATTAACGGGCCTTTGCAGTATTGCAACGGGACAGGTGTAAATTTAAACTGCCCACAACCTTCAAGCGGTGCAGCTTATCAAAGTTTTAGCTGGGACAGCGGTATTTCTACCAACGACACCTTGCTGCATGCCTTAGTAGGTCCGCACACCGTTACCGTTACCGATGCCAACGGCTGTACAGGTTCAAAATCAGTTACCGTCACCACTATTGTTCCCGTTGCCAATATTGTCAGCCCTTCTCCTTTTTGCCCTGGAAAATCAACTGTTCTTGTGGCTACGGGCTCTTCCACTACCCCGGTTACTTATCAATGGTTACCCGGTGGAGCAAGTGGCACTACACTTATGGTAAATACAGCAGGAACGTATTCGGTAATTATTACCGACGCCAATGGTTGTAAAGATACCGCCAGTGTTGCAGTTACAGCATACCCCCAGCCCCATGCCCAGTTCATGTATTCGCCCAGCACCGATTTAATGCCCGGTACCATCATTCAGTTCACCGATCAATCCACTGTGGCTGCACCGGCTACAATCAATTCCTACCTCTGGGATTTTGGCGATACTTCCAATTACGCAAGTGTACTTCAAAACCCACAGTACTTTTATACTTACGGCGGGCAGTTTCCGGCCACACTTGTGGTTACCAGCAGCAATGGATGTAAAGATTCGGTAACAATGATCATTGATATTATTTACCCCATCACCTTCCCCAATATCGTTACCAACAATAACGATAACATCAACGAATTTCTGGAGTTTAAGAACCTTACCTATTACAGCAACAACAAGCTATCTGTATACGACCGTTGGGGGAAAAGATTATATGAAAGTGCAAACTACAAAAATGAGTGGAAACCCGCTGACTTAACCGACGGAACATATTATTACATCCTTGAAGTACCAGAAAGACACATAAAACAAGATGGCTTTTTCCAGCTAATCAAATAAAGCTTAGTTATTAAACACTTCTTGTTCAAATCAAAAAAATCCTCCGTACTTAAAACGGAGGATTTTTTCTTTAATTTGGTTCTGAAAACAGGACTGTTAACTTTGTATTGCTTATTTGTCCTTTTGTCCTAATTTTAACGTACATGAAATTTTATATACGGATCTTATTTTTTCCAGTCCTCATTTTTACATTGGGTTCATTTGCTCCTGTTACCAACGGCTGTGTAGAATACAACGGCTATTACTCCTGTAAAATAGACAAAGAAAATTTTGCCATCATCCGTTTTTATGACGACGGGACTGTTATAGCCTCCACCACCAATAATGACCCTCAGACTATTTTATTGTGGTTTAAAAAAGAACACCAGGACATGGTATTGACCGGTAAATGCAAATTCAAAAAATGCCACAGCTCTTTTACCCTTAAAGGAGATTCAGGAAGTCAGCAATTTAAAGTACAGGCAGCGATGAACGCAATAGATGTGGAAATTTCAGATACACACAGCCATTTAGCGGTACACCGGACTTATTTATTTGTTTCAGAATAATTGAATGCCAAATGCCTTACCAATACTTGGTTTTTTGTTATTGATATTCACGGGGCTTACAGCCCAGGATATTGATGTTAAAAATGCGGATTATAAAAAAGCAGACAGCGCGGCCATCAATTTCCCAAAAAAAAAATACAAAGCCATTACTGAAATTACTTACCCTTTAACCGAAGGCTTAAACACCGAACACGAAAAGTTCAGGGCTATTTTCAGGTGGATCACCGAAAACATTGAATACAATAAATCAGCCGGTTCTACTACCGAAGGAGATAAGATCATCCGGAAAAACAAAGCCGTTTGCCAGGGATTTTCAAACTTATTAAAAGAAATGTGTGAAACCGTTCACATTCCCTGTGAGGTAGTGGTGGGCTATACAAAAACCGAAGCCAAAGACATTAACAAAAAATTAAAAAAAACCGACCATGCCTGGAACATGGTTCAATTGTATGGGAAGTCTTACTTAGTGGATGTAACCTGGGCTACGAGTAAATACAATGTGGTAGCCCGTAAATTTTTAAAAGAGTTTGACGAGCATTATTTTTTATGCCCTCCCGAAAAATTTATTCTCGATCATTTTCCACAAAACAAAGTCTACCAGTTGTTAGACAAACCAATAAAAGCCAGACAGTTTATCCGCACCCCTTTGTATTACCCCGATTATTTTCACATCAATATACAAAGCATTGTCCCCAATACAGGTAAGTTCACACATCATTTAAGCAAGCCCCTTGTTTTTACCGTGCAGGGTTCCGGCGTATTAAAATCAGCGTCCATATTAATTAACGCTGAAAAATACACCCTGCCTTTAAGTCTGAAAAAAAACGAAAAAGAAAACGAATACAGTTTTGAATATTTATTTGAGAAAGCCGCAGATTATAACATCACCATCTATATCAACGGGAACTGTATAGCGGAATACCTGATAAAAGTAAAGTAATACTTACCTGACCACACTCACTCTTCCCTTGTATTCATGAGACAGGCCGTAACGGTCTTTTAATTTTGTCTTCCATATATAAACATCTTCCTGCACAGTTTCTGAATGATCCTTCACAATACCGTTCCAGCCTTTGTTCAACACATCGGTATCAAACACCATATTCCCCCACCTGTCGTATATAGCAAAGTAAAAATTCTTCTCGTCTATGCCTGTTCCTAAGGGCATCCAAACATCGTTCAAACCATCATTATCCGGTGTAAATGCATTGGGGAAATAAATCGTGAACACATCTTTAATACAAATCAATTCAATGGTTGTATCTGTACAATGCGTATTACTGGCTATCAGCGAAACCGTATAACAGGCTTCTTTATCAGGAAACAAAAACGAAGGGTGTATGGCTGTTGAAGAGGATTCCTGACCATCCCCAAAATTCCAGCTATACGAAGTAGCCCCCGAAGATGTATTGATAAAATTTACCTGCGGGTCTAATATGTCCAGCTCGGCTGTTTGATAATGGAACTGGGCATTGGGTACTATATATGCGTTCACAACGGTCTTCACCGAATCTGTGCAGCCAAAATTATCAGTAACTGTTAAACCTATAGTATAAGTTCCCGCTCCAAAACAATGGTAGAAAGTCGCTCCCGAAGCGTTTGCATTGTTACTGGTACTCCAGTAATAAGTATAACCTGCCATTGCATTGCCTGCAAAATTAACGCACAAAGGTTCGCAACCTGCAGTATCACTTGCTAAAATAGGCGAATTGGGCAGGGGGTGAACAGTAACCGTAACAGGCGCCTGTGGCTGTCCGCAGCCATCGGTTAAAGTTACAGTATACGTTGTGGTTTGTGTGGGGCACAACTGAACTGTTGTTGTAGTTAAATTTCCGGGCATCCATTGATAAGTGTAATTGCCCATACCACCCGAAGCAGTAGCAGTCGCATTCACACATCCCCCCTGGCAAATTGCAGCCGGGGTATTCGTCACAATAGCCGGAGCGGTATAAACATTAATAATAAAAATCAAAGGTGCCGAAGAACAGCCGTTTGCATCTGTTGCAATGGCCATGTATTGCCCTGAACTTGCCGGGGAATAAGGATTGGCAATCGGATTGGAGTTTGCATCGAACCAATTGTAAGTATAAGGCCCAACACCACCCGAAGCGGTCGTGGTTAAATTTACCTGCTGGCCGGGACACACTGTTGCTGTTGGTATTGCGCTTAATACAATGGGCGCTGGTTGCAATACTGTTACCGTTGAAGTAACTATGCAACCATTGTTATCAGTGATGGTACAGGTATAAGCCGCCGCACTTAAACCCGTTGCATTGGCAGAATTTAATGTAGCGTTATTGCTCCACGAATAAGTAAAAGGGGCTGTACCTCCGGTTAAAGTTACCGTTGCGCTTCCGTTGTTTCCTCCGTTGCAGCTAACATCTACAGCCGTAGTATTTGCTGTAGGCCCTGCTGTGGAGGGGTTAACAAGGGTCGTGTCCTGTGCTGAACATCCATTTGATGGATTGATCACACTTAAAGTATATGTTCCCGGAATGTTTGTTGTAATAGATGAAGTGGAAGAGGTTTGAGAAGCAGGCCCTGTCCAGAGATAAGTAACACCTGTTGTTGAAGAAGTACCTGTGAGTGTTATGGTAGTAGCTCCGCAACTTAATGTTTGATCGGGCCCTGCCGAAACATTGGGCTTAATCGTATCAATACTCACTACCACGGTAGCCGTTGCCGTGCAATTACCTGTTGCATCAGAAACAGTTAAAGTATAAGTTCCGGCCTGGGTAACCGAAGGGTTTTGTATAGAGGAAGTAAATGCAGCGGGGCCTGTCCAGGCATAAATAACGCCGGTACTTGTTGAGGAGCCGCTAATGGTAGCACTTGGATTTGCGCAGGTAATCAGTTGGGGTCCTCCAACAGCAACATTGAGCTGTGGATTTGAATTTACAACAACAGTGGCGGTTGAAGTACAATTGTTAAGCGGCTCGGTAACAGTAACTGTATAGGTACCGGCCACACTTGTAACCGGATTTTGAAGCGTGGATGAAAAAGCAGAGGGACCGGCCCAGCTATAGGCGACGCCGGCTGTTGTAGACGAAGCATTCATCGTAACAGATGAAACCGTACAATCAATGGTAAGCGGACTTGTAACAGAAATGTTTGGCAATGGAACAACGTTGATTTTTAAGGTATCAGAATAAGTACACACCTGTTGGAAGAAGATATCATCCATTGCAAAATCATTTCCTGAGATAACCGTGCTTTGATTTTCTATACAAATTGTTGCACTTGTATTCGCCCCTGAGTTCCAGGATGCGCTGAACTGCGACCACTGACCGGAAGTCAAAGGAGGAGAAAAAACTGCGCCCAATAACCCCCCGTTAATTGAAAACTGTAGATTGGCAATTTCGGTTGTATTAGAAGCTACGCAAGTCGCTACCCAGGTCGAAAAATTGTATACTGTATTGGGAGTAACCGTTATTGTCTGACACCATACACTGGTATTGGCTGTTCCGGCCCCATTCACCACCATCATGTTTCCGTTGCCCGAAGTGTGGTCGCCAAAATAAGGGAAATTAGAATGGGCAGCATTGGGATTATTGCTTACAAGGTATGTTCCCTCTAAAGAAAGTGGTCCCCAGGAACCACCTGTACCAACAGTATAAGAACTTGTAAAACCGGTATTGCCCGCGCTAAAGTTCCCGTTGTTAATTAAATTGGCACTTTGTAGTGTGGCGGTGCAAATATAGGTGCCGGCAGCTGTTGCAGTAATGTTTTGAGTGGTGCTGCCTGTACTCCATAAATAAGAAGTATAGGCTGCAGGGCCATTAATAGTTGTGTTAATTGTTTGCCCCTGGCAGTAATACTTATCTGCGCCAAGGTTAAAGGCGCATTGAGACCTGACTTCACAAAAAGCAACAAGGCATACCAATAAAGTAAGTGGTAATTTTTGAAGTGGTGGTAGTGGCTTCATTAATATTATTTTATAGTGGTGGTATTACTTATAGTGGTGGTATTATTTACCTAAACCGTTTTAGTAATGCAGGCAATTTAGAACAAATACCCATTTCCCTGAACTTATTTCTACATAATGTAGTTTTTTATCGACAAATGGATTTAGATCAGTCTAAATTTATTTTCAGTGTAATAGAAAAAATAATACCTTTGAGCCATGAATTCCTTTACCGAAGAAAATTACTTAAAGGCCATTTATAAACTAAGTCTCAGTTCAGGCGGAGTGGTAAACACCAACCAAATTGCCCTGCAGGTAAACACCAAAGCCGCAACGGTAACAGACATGCTGAAAAAACTTTCGGATAAAAACTACATCCTTTATCAAAAATACCAGGGAGTCACCTTAACCGAAGCCGGTAAAAAAATTGCCATACACATTGTTCGGAAACACCGTTTGTGGGAAGTTTTTTTAGTAGAGAAATTAAACTTTAAATGGGACGAGGTACACGATATTGCGGAACAACTGGAACATATCCGTTCGGATGAGTTAATTGATGAATTGGATAAATTTCTTGAGTTTCCGGCCTTTGATCCGCACGGCGATCCGATTCCGGATAAACACGGGAAAATAACCGAATTAACATCCGTTCCGCTTGCTTCGGTAAAACACAAAGGGAAATTGGTGTTTAGCGGAGTAGAAGACCACTCCAAAGCTTTTTTACAGTACCTGAGCAAAACAGGCATTACACTGGGCGATACCATTACACTGAATGAAATAATTGATTACGATAAATCAGTAGAAATAAGTATAAAAAACAAAAAAATGTTTCTAAGCCACGAGGCCGCAAAAAACATATTGGTTGAAAAAATATGACAAACAACAAGGCAGGAAAATCGCTGAGTGAAGTCAACGAAAGTGTAAACACAACACTGAGTAC
This sequence comes from Bacteroidota bacterium, assembly GCA_023251755.1. Lineage (GTDB taxonomy): Bacteria > Bacteroidota > Bacteroidia > B-17B0 > Aurantibacillaceae > JAHEYF01. The sequence continues at coordinate 42,263 of JAHEYF010000027.1, read as the reverse complement.
TTCGAAGTGGAAAAAGATGTTTGCTTTTATGGGCCCGGCCTACATGATTAGTGTAGGCTATATGGACCCGGGCAACTGGGCCACAGATATTGCCGGTGGTAGTAAGTATGGCTATACATTAATATGGGTACTTATTATGAGTAACCTTATTGCCATACTTTTGCAAAGCCACAGCGCCCGCCTGGGTATTGTTACAGGCAAAGATTTAGCACAGGCCTCGCGCGAAACGTATCCTCCCTTTATTAATTTTATTCTTTACATCTTAGCCGAAGTGGCCATTGCCGCCTGTGACCTGGCCGAAGTAATAGGCATGGCTATCGGTATTAACCTCCTGTTTGGTTTACCCCTTATTTACGGCGTATGCATTACCGTACTCGATACTTTTTTACTGTTGTTTCTACTGAACTTCGGCATCCGTAAACTCGAAGCCTTTATTATATCCTTAGTACTCCTCATTGGCGTGTCTTTCGGCATAGAAATGTTTTTAGCAAAACCCGATTTCTCAGAAATGGCCGGTGGTGTTCTTCCTTCCATTCCTACAGAAGAGGCCTTGTTGATTGCCATTGGAATAATCGGGGCCACCGTAATGCCACATAATTTATACCTGCACAGTTCACTGGTACAAACCCGCAAGTTTGAACGGACCACACCCGAAATAAAAAAAGCCATCCGCTACAATGTCATTGATTCGGTTATTGCCTTGAACCTGGCCCTGTTTGTAAACGCCGCTATTCTTATCCTCGCCGCTTCCTCCTTCTTTAAACACGATATGCATGAAGTTACCCGTATTGAAGATGCGCATAAATTCCTGGAACCTTTATTAGGCAGCAGCATTGCTCCTGTCCTATTTGCCGTTGCATTAATTGCAGCGGGCCAAAGCAGTACCGTAACCGGTACACTGGCCGGGCAAATAATTATGGAAGGTTACCTTAACCTTCGCATTCAACCCTGGATTCGTCGTTTGCTTACTCGTATACTGGCCATTGCTCCTGCCCTCATCTGCCTGATAACAATGGGACCTGACGCCACCGAAAAATTATTAATATTCAGCCAGGTGATTTTAAGTATGCAATTGGGCTTTGCCATTATTCCCTTGATTCATTTTGTAAGTGATAAACAAAAAATGGGGACTTTCGTTATCGGTCGCACTTCTCAGGTATTGTCGTGGATTGCGGCAAGTATAATTATCGGCTTAAACATTAAATTAGTTTATTCCGAAATAAGTGGTTTGATTGCAAACAGTCAAAGCCCACTGCTTATCTGGTGTACATTAATTCCACTTTGTTTTTTCTTTTTATTGGTACTCTTGTTCATCACCTTTAAACCTTTTATTTCCAAACAAACAACCAATGTCTACAAACCACACGGCAATGTGCAGGCTTTGGAATTGGCCCAGGCCGAGCAATACAAACACATTGTAGTTACGGTGGATTTCAGCAAAAGCGATTCAAAAGCCATCAGCAAAGCATTAAGCCTTGGAGGTAGGGAATGCCATTATCAATTAATTCACATTGTTGAAACACCCAATGCGTTTTTATTCGGCAACGAAACCCATGACCTGGAAAGTGAGGCAGACAAAAATATGCTGAATGAATACAAAAACCAATTAACACAACAGGGTTATTCCTGCGATATAAAACTGGGTTTTGGCAATCCCAAAAAAGCCATTCCTAAATTGGTGAATGAATCGGCGGGCGATATACTGGTAATGGGCGCCCATGGCCACAAAGGCTTTAAAGATTTATTTTTCGGAACCACCGTTGAATCGGTAAGGCATGGAATTAATGTGCCGCTGATGATCGTTTAGAAAGAATCTACGAATACGAATCTACGAATACGAATTTGTACGAATATACTAATGTTATAGTAACGAGTTAGAAATGGGGGCATATTGCTACATTCGTATATTTGTACAAGATTCGTTATTAGTAGCCAACTATTGAACTCATAAACTTTCGAACGAATAAACTATTTACGCGTGGCAATCATAAAATTGCTGTTCCTATCCTTAAAATTATAGCCTATACCAAAACCAATGTCCTTACTGCCTTTCACTTTGTATAAAGAGTCGAGGTCGGCCTGGTAAAAGTCCGAAAACATAGGGATTGGGTGCATGTAACTTCCGTAAAATTTATACTCCCAGTTGCCTTCCTTTTCAAAATAATGAAAAGCAATTCCCGAATCGTCCTGAACAACATGCCTGCTTTGTTTTAAAATAAAATTTCTCACTACTGAAAAATAATCCTTGTGCATCAGGTAAGACGCGCCTTTTAAATAAGTGTTAAATTCCCCTATGTTATTCAGGTATTTTAAAAGTCCTTTGTTGTGTTTTAAGCCCCCATCGGCCAGGTTGGTTGAATAATAATAAAGTGTTTTATTTTTCTTGTCAACCGAAGTAAATTTAATTTCGATTCCTTTGTTCGAACTCTTAACTGTTTTCAGTTTAATAAAAGAAGCGATGTGTTTTACTTCGCCCATCGTATCAATCACCACCGGCTGCACATCACAGATTGTATTGCCTGTACGGGCTAAAAAAAGCATTAACAGGTGAAGGGTACCGTCTAACTTTTCATTTTTTAAATCCACACTCATGCTGGCTGTTCTGAAAAAACTGAATTGCAAAATAGCATACAACGAAGTATTTATTTTTGCAAAATACTTTTGCAGCGAATCGCGTTCCTCTTTTGGTTCATCGTATAAGGGCCTTGTTCCAACCGGCTCCAATCCCATTAAAATATACTGATCCGCATCCGGAAAAAAAGTATAGCCGTATAAAATATCAGGTCCCGAAAAAGGATAGAATACAGTTTTTGTTTTTCCTACATTCACAGCTATTTCATTGTTTCTGAACGCCTGTAATTTTACCATCCTGGTGATATCAAACTGCAACCATTTTTTATTCCAGCTGGCGCTGTGTGCTTTAAACGCAGGATCCGAAAAGGCATTTCCCAACACCTTCGCTTGTTCTTCCTTTATCCCTGCAATCATTTTCGCGAGTTCATTCAGCGAATCACTGGTGCATTCAACAAACTGTTCTTCGGGTATTGGTTTCACCGTATCCGTTTTCACAACAGGAGTGCTGACTTTTTTCACTTCCTGCTGTTCTGTTTTCTTTTCATTTCCACAGGCTGCAAACAACAGCAATGCCAACACACCAATATAATTAAGCCTTTTATTCATGTTCCAATTTTATTGCTTTATCTTTTTTGATATAATTTGCGGCCAGCCACACCAAGGCGCCCAACGCTACAATACCTAGTCCGTATACCGAAGAACTGATGTTGGAAGTAAAGCCATAATACAAAATCCATGAATTAATAATCAAAAAAACAATTGGCGTTAGCGGATAAAAAGCTGTGGTATAAGGGCGCGGGATGTGTTTAAATTTATAGCGTAAAATAAACACACCAAATACCGTAAGCGTGGTAAACAGCGTAAGCGTAAATCCTATCAGTTCCAATACCTCGTTAAACTTAGCCGTTAAAATAAGCACCAGCGAAACCAGCGATTGAAAAATAACCGCAACAAAAGGAACTCCCTTTTTATTGGTGCCCGAAAAAAAGTGCAGGGGTTTTAACTCTGTGGCAATAGAAGAGATAACCCGGGGCCCCACCATTACCATAGCACTGATGCTCGACACTAATAACAATGAAATTACAATTCCCATCAGGTTCCCGAAATTAGTTCCAAATATATGTGTGGCGCTGATGTGGCCAATCTCTACCTGTCCGGCCAATTCGCCAACCGGGGCCGATAACAAAAAAACATAATTCAGTAAAATATACACTACCGTTACAACCAGCGTTCCCATTAGCAGGGAGCGGGGCAGGGTTTTGTGCGGCTGTTCAATTTCAGCCGTCATGTAGGCGGCCGCGTTCCAGCCTGAGTAGGAATAGGAAACCCAGAAAAGTGAAACAGCAAAAGCGTTGTTCGAAAACACATCCGAAAAGCCTAAGGAATCAGGTAGTATAGAAATATCCTGGTGCTGTCTGCTCACAAGGCCTGCAATGATAAAGAAAACAACAAAGCCAACCTTAAAAAAAGTGACTGTTCGTTGAAAACCGGCCCCGGCTTTAAGGTCGGTGGCATGCAAAGAAGTAATGAGTGCCAGTACCACCACAGCCAGTACTGTTGGGTTCAATGCCGGAAAAACACTTTGGGCGTATTTTCCAAAGGCCATCGAAGCCAGGGCCACCGGTGCTGCAAAGCCCACTGTAGAAGACACCCAGCCCGAGAGAAAACCCACAAAAGGATGGTATAATTTAGAAAGGTAATTGTACTCTCCCCCACTCTGCGGAAAAGCCGCGCCAATTTCGCCATACACCAATGCCCCGCACAAAGCCATAATACCGCCAATTACCCAAAGCAACAGTACCGCAAACAAACTGTGAATACCCGTTACCTGAAAACCAAGACTGGTAAATACACCCGTCCCGATCATGTTAGCAATAACAAGAGAAACAGCCGTGGCGAAACCAATTTTTTTTACGTTCATGGCTTTCCTTAGTCGAACGATTGTGAAGATTTGGAAGACAGTTCCAGCATAACCTGGTACTCTTCAGGCGAAAGATCGTTGTAATAAAAATTAATCGGGTTCACTTTTTCCCCGTTTTTAATCACCTCGTAATGCACATGTGGTGCGGTCGACAAACCAGTACTGCCCACATAACCGATTAAATCGCCCCGCTTGATTTTTTGCCCGGCCTTTACCGCCATCTTACTCATGTGCCCGTACAGGGTTTGGTAACCGTAACCGTGGTTAATCACTACATGGTTGCCATAACCCTGCGCCATATTATCGGCCCGTTCAATGGTCCCGTCTCCCGTAGCATAAATAGGTGTTCCGGTAGGTGAGGTGAAATCCATGCCCGGGTGAAATTCTGATGTTTTATAAATAGGATGCGTCCTCCAGCCAAAGCCACTGGGTGAATGTTTCAGGTTTTTATTGTTAATGGGCATAATGGCCGGTATGGAATTAATGAGTTGTTCCTTGTTTTTAGCCATCTTCACCACCTCGTCAAACGACTTGGACTGAATGTACAATTGTTTGGTTAAGCGGTCCAGGCGCTTTGTCGTTTCCTTCATCAGCTCTGTGTTCGCAAAACCTTCTAATTTTTTATAGCGGTCAACCCCGCCAAAACCTGCTTTGCGCATTTCATCCGGAATAGGTTCCGCCTCAAAAATAACCCGGTAAATATTGTTGTCCCTGTCCTCTAAGTCGGCAAGTACACTATTCAACTGGTCCATTTTTTTACTCAACAGTTCATATTGAAGCTGTATGGCTTTTATTTCACGGTTCAATTGTTTTTCCTTGGGCGAATCGAGGAACTTATAAGCCAGGGCAATGGTAATGGCAGCAAATACAGTACCTGTAGCCAGGTACGACAAAAAACGAAGCCCGCGTTCCTTCCAGCTCACCTTTACTTTTTCGTAAGTGAGGCTTTTGGGATTGAACTTGTATTTAACCTTCGACATGTATTTGGTTTATTTGTTTAATCGTTTATACGTTTAATCGTTTTCAGGTTCAACCAACGATTGAACAAAAGAACGAATAAACGCCACAGGACGATGTTTAAAATAAATTTTAATCCTCCTGCTAAAAGGCTCACAAAAATAAGAAAATAGGCTAAATTTGCAATTCTTATTCCTGATGGAGATTTAGTTATTGCTGTTAAAAAAGGGTAAACCATTGGAATCAAAGAAAAAACTTAAAATAATTATTAACTATTGCCACGAATGCACGAAATCTTTTAGCGAATAGCGATTAGTTAATAGTTAACAGGAAGATAAACTACTATTAACTAATCCCTGTTAACTATTCGCTATTCACTATTAACTAATCCCTATTCACTATTCGCTATTAATTATATGGAATCAAGCAAAGTACGCCAAACATTTTTAGACTTTTTTAAATCAAAAGGCCATCAGATTGTGCCTTCGGCCCCCATGGTTGTAAAAGGCGACCCTACCCTGATGTTCAACAACAGTGGTATGGCCCCTTTCAAAGATTTATTCCTCGGCAATTCGCCCATTAAATACCCCCGCATAGCCGATACCCAAAAATGCCTGCGCGTAAGCGGTAAACACAACGACCTGGAAGAAGTGGGTGTAGATACCTACCACCACACCATGTTCGAAATGCTTGGTAACTGGAGCTTTGGCGATTATTTTAAAAAAGAAGCCATTGCCTGGGCCTGGGAACTGCTGACCGATGTTTATAAAATAGACAAAAGCCGCTTATACGTTACCGTATTTGAAGGCGATGCCAAAGAAAACATTCCTTTCGACCAGGAAGCTTATGACCTGTGGAAACAATTTGTTGACGAAGACAAAATTTTGAGGGGCAATAAAAAAGACAATTTCTGGGAGATGGGCGATACAGGCCCTTGTGGTCCCTGCTCCGAAATACATTACGACGGACGTACGGATGAAGAACGCCAAAAGGTAGCCGGAGCAACACTCGTCAACAACGACGATCCGCAGGTAATTGAAATATGGAACAATGTGTTTATGGAATTTAACCGCAAGGCCGACGGAAGCCTTGAAAAATTACCTGCACAGCATGTCGACACCGGCATGGGCTTTGAACGCTTAGTACGTGTGTTACAGGGCAAACAATCCAATTACGATACCGATGTGTTCAGTCCTGTTATTGGTAAAATAGAAGAACTGAGTGGCTTGCGTTATAAACCCGACGGAGAAGCCCACCACAAAACACAACTGGTGATTAACATTGGTATGCGCGTTATTGCCGACCACATCCGTGCCATTTCCTTTTCCATAGCCGACGGGCAATTGCCCAGCAATACCGGCGCGGGTTACGTGATTCGCCGTATTCTGCGCCGTGCCATTCGTTATGGGTACCAGTCCCTCAATTTAAAGGAACCTTTTATGCACCGCATTGTACCTACCCTTTCGCATCAACTGGGCGAGGCCTTTCCGGAACTGAAATCACAAAAATTACTGATTGAAAAAGTAATTAAAGAAGAAGAACTTTCTTTTTACAAAACCCTGGAATACGGGTTAAAACGTATTGATTCCGTTTGCCTCGAAATAAGCGCCACGCATGCCACTAACAAAATAATTGAGGGCAAAATTGTATTCGAATTATACGACACCTTTGGTTTTCCGGTAGACTTAACCTCGCTCATTGCCAAAGGTTATAATATCAGCATCGACGAAAAAGGTTTCCTGAGCTGCCTCGAAGAACAGAAAGCACGCTCGCGTTCTGCCGCTGTGGTGGATACCGACGACTGGGTGTACACCGCTGAAGAGTGGAAAGACGAAAAAGGAAAAACCGTGGAGTTTGTAGGTTACGAGCAATTAGAATGCGAAGCTTACATTACCCGTTTCCGTAAAGTAAAAAGCAAAACCAAGGAACAATACCACCTGGTGTTCAACAAAACCCCTTTTTATGCCGAAAGCGGCGGACAAGTGGGCGATACCGGTGTGCTGGAAAGCATTAACGAAAAAATACAAATTGTTGACACCAAAAAAGAAAACGGTGTAACCATACACCTCAGCGATAAATTGCCCGAAAACATTACGGCCCGTTACATTGCGAAGGTAGACAAAGAAAAACGCGCCGCCACCCAAAGCAACCACAGCGCTACGCACTTATTGCACGCCGCTTTGCGCAAGGTATTGGGCACCCATGTGGAACAAAAAGGAAGTTTGGTAAACGCCGACTACCTGCGTTTTGACTTCTCTCACTTCTCGAAAATTACAGACGAGGAATTGAAAGAGATTGAAAAAATGGTGAACGCCCGCATCCGCGAAAACATTGCTTCCGACATCCGTTCCATGCCCATTGACGAAGCCAAAAAAACCGGGGCCATGGCCTTGTTTGGCGAAAAGTACGGCGACATTGTACGCGTGGTTACGTTTAATAAAGACTACAGCGTGGAGCTTTGCGGGGGAACCCATGTACAGGCATCGGGCAACATCGGTTACTTTAAAATAAGTTCCGAAAGTGCCGTAGCGGCCGGTATACGCCGTATTGAAGCCATCAGCGCCAACAAAGCCGAAGAGTTTATTGAAGAACAAAACAACACCCTGAACGAAGTAAAAACTTTATTAAAGAACAGCAAGGATGTGGTGAAAAGCCTTCAGGCTATACTGGACGAAAACAACGAACTCCAAAAACAGCTACAGGGCATATTAAAAGAAAAAGCGCAGATTGTAAAAAAAGAACTGATTACCAAACAACAACACATTAAAGGCATTAACCTCATCAGCGAAAGAATTGAACTGGACAGCGCCGAAGAAATAAAAAACATTTTATTTGAGCTGCGCAACCAGGTCGACAATTTATTGTGCGTAGTGGGCGCCGAAGTAAAAGGCAAACCCAGCCTCTCCGTTATCATATCCGACAACTTAGTAAAAGAAAAAAACCTGAATGCCGGCAATATTGTACGCGAGCTGGCCAAAGAAATAATGGGCGGCGGCGGCGGACAGGCTTTTTACGCAACTGCAGGCGGAACGAAGAGCGAGGGTTTGACGAGTGCGCTGGAAAAGGCGAAGGGGATATTGTAGATTGAAATAAATAATAAAATCAAAAAGCTCACAAATAAATTAAATTATAAAGCATTAACATGACATCATTAATAATATTTGGAATAGCAATTCTAATAGGGCTTGTTTCTTTTTTGAGGAGAAGCAAACGGACAAGTAACGGAGAGACAAATCACTCTAAAGGAAGCAATATTCATAATCCTAAAATTTTATTATTACAAATTGGCACACTCAACCAATCGCAATTAGATGCTGATTTAACAATTTATTGTGACTATTACACTAATGTGACAACCAAAACTGTTAACAACCTTAAAGAATTCATCGACTTTATAAGTAATGCTTCATTTGATTTATTTCACCTGTTTGTAAACATAGATAAAGACGGAAATATTATTGATGGTTCAGATAAAATAACTGTAGGTAAGATTATTAGTGTAATACAAGCCCGAAACGCAAAATATATTTTCTTTGCGAACGATAGTCCTTCCGATAGTTACACAAATGGTTCAAAAGGATTAAAACACACAACAAATATTGTAATGACACTTGAAAGAAAAGGAAATAATTTTTCTGAATTTTTTAAAAAAGTATTTTCAAAAGTTAGCAAAGGGCAAACTTTGCCAGTTGCATGGAATGAAATTGCACCACAAATTCCGGGAGTAGAACATGACAATACACCTTCCTGTATGGCTGTAATGGGAGCGGGGAGTGTAATTCTTAGGGGCGATAAATAATGACTTTACCAAGTCAAGTCCCCCCGTTAAGCTTAGCGTCCTCGCTAAGCTTGGTTCATTTTGGCTTCCAGCCATCGCTCTGAAATAATTACAACACATGATCATATTACAATTCGTCTTAAGAATAATTGGGGCTATTTACTGCTCACGAAAGGCAAAAACACTCAACCGAAACTCAGGAGGCTGGGGTCTATTTGGGTTTTTCTTTCCTATAATTGCTATGATCTGGATACAATACATGAGCTATAAATCAGGGTTAAATTAACGCACCGCATTAAGCAAGCTTTAGCATAGGTCACTCGCTACGATATTCGTACACGGTTCCTTTTTTTGTGTAAGGATCTTCCACCTCTTCGCCACGGACGTAGAAGCCGTATAGTATAAGCATTTCCACATCGTTAAAACCTTTTACTATAGCCCCGGTTATAGCTTTTAGTCCCGCTTGTGTGTATACTGGCAAATGTTGGATGGAGCTTTTTATTTGCAGGGATACAGATAAAGGAATTGATGATTGATGAGATACGCTGTACGATTTAAAAGCCAGGGGTGTAAGAGCCAGCGCACCCTCACCCCTGGCCCCTCTCCAATTGGAGAGGGGAACTCCTCCGAATGAAGATCGTTTGAAATTAGAAGATGGGTACTGCTAATCGTTTTATAAAAACAGTGTTTGAAACCTCAACCCCCTCTCCTTTAGGAGAGGGCCGGGGTGAGGGTGTGCCGGCCCCCGTTAAACTTAGCGTCCTCGCTAAGATTATTACCACAAGGCCTCCGGCCTTAATACAACACAGTTAATTGCTGGTATTTATTTCCGCGTCCATAAAAGAAATTCCTCATTCACTGCACAAGACATGGATTGGATTACCATTTCAAAATCAAAGTTTTCGTATTTTGATACAATGTCATATACTTCCTCATAACCTTTGGCGCCCTGAGGAATTAAACACCCGCTGTTATCTCCGAACAAAGCCAGCCAAACATCAGGAGCCAAAGGTCCTGCATCTGTGTTGATGAGTTTGATTACCTTTATCTCGTTCCATAAAATCTGTTCAGTTTTTCGTAGCGGGTGTTCAATTTTAATTAGGTCATCCGTAATAGTGATTATAAAATCATCTTCCGGATTTTTTGGTTTTGTTTTCCCGAATAGCTTATCGAATAGCCCCATATTTAAAGCTGTTTTAATTCCTTCATTAAGTTCTGCCTTGCCGCATTTTCATATTTAGAATAAAATGGCTTAGTCTTAAAAATACTGTCCATATTCAAAAAATGATTTAACACCTTCTTTCTTCCACTGTTATAAATAACATCAGGGTAAATAGCATATTCTTTCCTCACTTGTGTAGAATACACTGCGTATAACTCCCAGGCTTGCCCTAAAACAGACAGGTCGGCATCGGTAAATAAATTAGTGTCCTTGCATATACTTATTGAATGTTCCTTCGTTGCTATTATCTGATTAAAGCATTTAGAGATTTTATCTACAGGATAGGCAATTGATTGCAGGCGTTCCCTGGCTAATTCCGCGCTTTTATGTTCGTTGTCACTCTTTGTTGGTTTGTATATTACATCGTGATAAAACAAGGTAAATAAAATTGTATCCCAGTCCTCTATTTCTTCTTTTACTTCCGTAAGCTGTTGGTATAAATTTTCGAGGTGATCAAGCGTGTGGTAATAACGCTTTTTATTGGTATAATTTTTTTCAATTTCATCCCAGAGGGTCTCAGACAAACGATTATCGTTCGCGTATTTTAAAACCAATTGTATGAATATTTGTCTAAGCATTAGCGATGGTACCTGTTTATTATTTACAATAACCTCAACAAAAAAAACCTTGGTTTGTAAGGCTACCGGTTAAGGGATAAAGGTAAAGGTTTTTTGAGTTTGAGAAAGGGGATTTTCAGCCAATAATTAAAGCTGTAGGTCATTGAATAAACAACAAATCAACAAAGAAGAATACAGATAGCAGTGCTTTTTGTTTGGCTGTTTAAAAAAGGCTAATATTGTGGGTAAAAAATAACGCTTATATACCCAATAATGAATGCATAGATGCGATATTATAACACTTATAATTATTATATCCAATGCCATTAACTATGAAACAAAAAAGAATTTTTTTTATTCTATTCATTTCAACCTTTCTTTTTTTCCTAATATTCCGAGGATTATGCTTATGGGTTAGGATCAACATTATTCCAGAGCCAAATGATCTAATTAACCCCAATGTTGTGCCAGCTATTGCTGACTATATATTCAACGGAGCTCTTCACGCCAAAACCCTTTTCCGAGCCTCATTATTATCTTTTCTATTTGCACTCGCAAGTACTATATTTATCAGCAGACAGACAAACCCAACGCGTCTGACTCCACTACTTAACATTCTCGTTTTTCTTACAATAATGATTTCAATTTACACGCTCTATCGACTTAGTTATATGTTTACAGCGTCCAATGACTACTTGGACTTTCTTTTAATTGAATTGAAGTCCGAAACACTTTGTCTTCTTATGTTCTTTTCTGTAATTTCAATCTCCCTTGCATTCCTGACTACGGGGCGCACAAATCACACCCAAAAACACAGCACATAATTTTTACACAAAACATCCTTAAATTTTAAACCATGTCACAAAAAGCAGCAATTACCGTTTACTTACAGGCCCTGGGGGCGCATTACCTGGGGGCACATGCTTACAGGGTAAATGATATTAAAATTGAACTTGTTTATTCGGGCGGCACACTAATATTGCCCTACCGGCTTAGCCCCAATTTCAGCAACGACGGAAACCCTTCCGCAAACTTTACCGCGGGGGCAAGTTCTTTTATGCCCATCATTACTGTTCCGCAATCTGCAGCCGAACCAAATGCCTCCGTACACTTTTTATCGCCCGATTTTACTACCGTTTGCGGCAGGGCGGAACTTGTGTTGCCAAAGCAAGCTGAACTGGCCTATTTGAATATAAGCGTTCCCATTACAGCCACCAATAAACCCATGTTGCTCAGGTATCCGGTATTGCTTAACCCTGCTCAGCCAGCTTATGCTATTACCGTACCTGTTCCCGGCTTGTACCTGAGCCCCTGCACCATTAAAGGCCAGCTGGCCGTATTCGTAAAAATGATGTGTGGTTGCCCGGTTACCATGGGTCCGCCCGCTTCATTGTGGCCGGCAAACGATTTTACGGTGTATGCCAATGTGCTCGATAAAGCCGGCAACACCACTTCTTACCCCCTGGCTTATGATAGCACCCAAACAGGTAATTCGCTTTTTACTGCTGCCCTGTTGCCGGGTCAAAAACCAATAAAATCGGTAAACTTCACGGCCATTCAAAAAAGCACAGGCAATTATGGAGCGGTGCTACAAGCATGAATTGGTTTGATAGGCATATGATTAAATTGGATTCTGATTGGACCTTACAAAAAAGAATACCCTGCATCTGTTAATACCACTATGAAAAATACACAGCCCCAACTAAAAATTGAACAGCCCTGCCCGATGACCTTAGGCAGAATAAAAAATGGCGATCATTTTTACTGTAAAAGTTGCAACAATACAATTGTCGACTTCAGGGACAAATCCATGGATGAAATAGTTCAATCCCTTTCCAAACAAAGTACCTGTGGCATATTTAACGACGATCAAATTGTAAAACCATCCTTTTCATTTACAACCACATTGCTCTTTAAATTCCTTACCTTTTTAGCAGTGTCAGGCTTTAATGTAAAACCCTTAAGTGCCCAAACAACAAGCCAAACAACAAGGGATACAATCAGCATTAAAAAACAAAACCCTCATCCGAACACAAACACCGGGCAACACATTAATGCAGACAGCCCTGCACCTCTTGCACCTGCGAAGAAAAAATGGTGGCGAAAGAAAAAGAAAAAATACGGAACAATTGGTTGCCCTTCATTTTAAATTGAAACATGCTTCAACGACCACTTAAACAACGACTCCTGTGTTACCTGCTATTAGCTGTGCTTTGTTGTATTGTTCCACTTCTTACAACAATGCTTATTATTATGGCAACAGGCGAACGGGAACCGGGCATGTCAATTGCCGTTATTCCATCCCTGTGTATGGTACATTATATTTTCTCAGCTGTCTTTTTAAAAACAAAACCCTTCATAAAATTTACACTTCCTTTACTAACGATTATTGTTTCAATTATAGGACTTAAATATGTATTGCCCTTGGAAATAAATCCATAATCTATTTGACAGGTCTGGTTTTTGGGACATCGCAATAACTCATTTGGTAATAGCAATATTAATTTGGGAATTGGTTTACCAGGGTTTAATTAAATTGCCACTAAAAAAACAATAAGCGCTTAGGTTTAATTAGTGACTTAGTGGTAAACCTCCCTGTGAACCTCCTTATCCTCTGTGGCCTCTGTGTTAAAAAACTCAGTACCTCTGAGTGCCCTCAGTGACTTAGTGGTAAATTACCCCGTTGTTCCGGATATATTTCCCTCTCGTATGTTTGCGTGGGAATTGCGAATTGGCCGGTGGATTATATTTTCCGTGCAGCGTAATGCATTCATATTAAATCTTCAACAAGGCACATAAAAACCGCCCTTTTTCACATCAGTTGCCATAAGTATCAAACCTATAAAAGTGCGCCTGGTTGCAACAGCTTCACAAATGGACGCTTCAGATCCATAATTGGTGCAGCCTTCTTTACAATTGGTCAACACCATCCAAACCTATCAGCCAGTAAACACAGGCAATACAGCAGTTCATAAATTAACAGTCTTTCATGGCTTCAAAATATTAGATAAAACAAAACGTTATAAATAAAAGTGGTTTCATATAAAAACACCACCATGTCTAATTTAATTCTATCACTATGAAAAATAAACTTTTCGCCATTGCGCTTCTGTTCCTTATCATCAGCTGCACCCACCATTCAACTAAAGATGAACCTGTTTCCAAAATGGAAATGACAAGTATCGACCTGTCTCCTCCGGTTATGGAGACTGTTAAGTTCGCTCCGCCCCAAATTAAAGATGATGCAGATGCAGAAGACTTAATTGCTCCTGTAAGCACTAAACCAATCAACAAGAAAAAAATCATTAAAGATGGCAACCTTTCAATTAAAACAAACAATGTTGTGGCCGGAAAAAAAAGTATCGATGCTCTCCTGAAACAACTCAATGCCTATTACGAATCCGAAGGTCTCGAAAACCAGCCCCAGTCCGTTTCCTACAACTTAAAAATCCGTATTCCCTCCGCTAATTTCGAAAAAGCCCTTGCCCTGCTCGAAAACGGCAAAGACGAAATTACAGGTAAAAACATTTATGCCCGCGATGTAACTGAAGAATACATTGATATCGAATCGCGCTTAAACAATAAAAAAGAGTACCTGAAAAAGTACAAACAACTATTGAACAAGGCAGCAAGCATTAAAGATATTATGGCTATTGAAGAAATTGTAAGGGGGCTGCAGGAAGAAATAGAAAGCAAAGAAGGGCGGCTCAAATACCTCAACGACCAACTGACCTATAGCACACTCGATATCTATTTGTTTCAGGAAAAAGAGCTTCTGCCTGAAGTGCAAAAAGAAAATAAATTCTCTGACAGGGTAAAAAACTCTTTAAAAGACGGCTGGGGCCAAATCATCAGCTTTACCTTGTGGTTAATTAAAAATTGGCCTCTGTTAATTGCATCCCTGCTATTGATTGTTGTTATATTACGTTTTTTAAGAAAGCGGGCGAGGGCAAAAAAATAACAGGCGGGATGTTTTCCATAATAACGTATAATCCCAATAATTTGCTGATTTATTTTTGTTGCTATTTCCTGTAAAGTGAGTGTGGGATATTCGTCAATCGCACTTCGTACTTCCCTACAGGGTCATTTTCACCTTTTTAATTTTGTCTTCCAGGTCTTTAATGGCTTCTAATAATTCTTCTTTGGTGTTGTTTACATCGGGCAGCTCGTTACTAAAGTAACTTACAAAACGCCACACCTCTTTTATCTGGTTAATTTTAACGGGGTAGTCTTTGTACAAAGGATTGAGCGAATGCAGCAACAAGGTTTTGTCTTTTTTGATGTGATTAAATGCAATTTTAAAAACGATACCGTCATCGGCAGTCAAAACAATATAGGCATAACCATCTTTTATATCTATCCAGTTTTGAACAAATTCGCCAATTACATAAGACTTGTCTTTGATGGGCTGCATGGAGTCCCCGTCAATCTGAAAAGTCCGGTACTTGCGCTCTTTCGATAAAAAAGGAAGCTGAAAGGTGGGTAATTTATTTATAAAATCGGGGTCGTTGTAACCATTGGTGTAACCGGCCTTTGCTTTAAGCGGGACCAGCTCAATGTTTTCGTTGTTATCGCTGTCGACGGTGGAAGTAAGCACCCGTATTTTACTTCCACTGATAAAACTGTCGTGGCCATTTTCCAGTTCATCCACTTGTTTTTCGGAGAGTTTACTCAAGTCTATTTTTATCAGGGTATCAATATTCACCTGGTAAAACCCGGCCAACAGGGTAAGGCTGTCGATGGTGGGTTCGGAATGCCCATTTTCGTAGGCATTTATTTTGGTGCGCGAAATACCTATTTTTTCGGCTGCCTCGTCCTGGGTTAAATTTTTCCGCTTCCGGAGCGTTTTTAAATTATTTCCTAAAAACATATAGTATTAAGTTAAAAGTAAGAAGTAAGAAGTCAAAAGTTAAAAGCCAAGAGCCAAAATAGCGATCACGGTTGCGATAAATTCTCTGTTTTCAATCACTACAGGGCACAATAATTCTTTACATCAGCTCATCATCAATACCAATCTGGTTTTAATTACCTATCCCTCCCACTTGCCTTTGCGTAACCGCTTCGGTGAAGCAAGGTCAGCTCATTATCCTTTCCCTTCTCAATTACCTGTTACCTTTTTGGCTTTTTACTTTTGGCTTTTCATCATCAATACCAATCTGGGTTTCACTTACCTATCTCCCCCACTTGCCTTTGCGTAGCCGATTCGGCGAAGCAAGGTCAGCTCATTATCCTTTCCCTTCTCAATTACCTGTTACCTTTTTGGCTTTTGGCTTTTTACTTTTGGCTTTTTTCATCACATCGGCTAATCAGCTAATCAAAGTAAATAGTCCCATCCCTGCCCCACCCAAAACACAATGAATGTTTTAAACCATGGCAAAACAGCGAGGCAGAATGGGTTTTATTCAAAATCAAATTTTAACTGCTCTTCTCTCAGAATAACCGGTAACATCAACACCAGTTCCCGGTTACTTTTATAATATTCCAATTGGGGCCTGCTGGCATCAAACCGGTATTTATGTTCCATTTCATTAAACATTTCTTTAATAAGATGGGTGTTTTTTGTCCAGTTCACTAATTTATTGGTTACATATTTCCCGCCGGGAATGGTGTAATTGTCCAGACCCAAAGCCAGGTGTTCATCTTTAGCATTTTGAACTAAGCAGGCCTTGTAATTCAACTCATTGTTATTGATATGCACCGCTCCAAAAAACTGCCGGCCGTTTTTATTTACTAATTTATTCTCTAAACTATTAAATGCCGATTTAACCCCTTCAGGAAATACCTGTACAGGTACACTCATGGTTAAGATGGAAGGAAGGTTAATGGTTTTTGTTTTTAAAGCAGAGTGTATCATTGTGCATATAGTTTACATCAGCAAATGTACTAAAGATTATTAAACAACCAAATAAAAAATTAAAAATTAATCTTTTTTAATTGAGGTGATTTGGTAATCAAGGCCCAGGCCCATTTTTAACTGCTGGTTAACGTAAAAAGTGGTGTCTTCTTTTAGCTCTTCCCAATACAAGAGTCCTGATGAAGGTAAAGGTTTTAACTGAATGGTGTTTTTATTGCGCGAGGCCTGCAGGTCTTGCAATTGTTTTACCCTTTCGTCGTAAGCCTTTACATAAGTGTTGGTTGTTGTGTATTGTGCATTCAGCTGGTAAGCTACTGTTGTTGCAGATGCAAGAGCGAACACAATTTTAAGGCGCTGTTGCTGCCGGGTAGTAGTTTGAATGTTTTTTCCGGCATACACAAACAATACAACAAAATAGCAGCAAAACAACAATGAAACAATAGACAGCGCCCTTCCGGGAGCTATATCCGACAAGGCATAAGAGGTAGGGATTAAAAACAGATAAACAGCGAACAGGAAAATACAGGTCGTTTTTATAAAAAACTTTGCTGCTGTTTGATTTATCCAGTTAAAAGAAGGAATGTGGCCTGCAATGAAAAACCAGGGGAAACTAAACAGCAAAAGGAATGGCAATTTTGCAGGACTGAGTTTTAAAAACAGGATGCCGCAAGCCTTGTTATGAAGAATAATTTTTTCTAAAATATTGGTTTGCGGCAACAAGCCCTCTCGGTTCGATGTACCGGGCGAGGAATAGGTCATGTAAAAAGAAATTACAAGTATTAAAGCAGAAAGAAATAGTTTAACGAAAGATAGTTTACCGTCTTTCTGTTTTTTATACGCGGCCTTGTAAAGCAGGTAAACAAAAAGCAAGAGCAAAACAATTAAGGCGTAAGACTCCCCTGCCCCACCAATAAATGCTGAAGTAAACAGGATTACCAGCACTCCCGGAAAATTAAAACGTTGCGACAACAACTCGTTCACTAAAAACAAAGCCGCGATAATGCTCCACAAATAGGTCCATACGGCTATGTACCAAAACCATGTTTGGGCTATGCTGTAAGAAGCAAAGAAAAAGGAAATACAAAACAGTCCTGCGTAGATAAAAACAATTGAGGTTGAAAGATATGAGCCTGCTATTTTTTTAAAACACAGGCCGAGGGCTGTTAACAAGGCAGTAAGTGTAGTCCACTGAAAGAGCAGCAAAAAATATTTAGCGGCCACGAAATTAAGAAACCAACAGGCGAGTGTATGTGCAAACCATCTTCCGCAAAAAAACCGGTATTGGTATTTCATGGCGTACAGGGCTCCTCCTTTTTGTGTAAGCGCCAGGTAATAAAAGTCGTCCGCAGCAAGGCGGTTGTTAACACTCAATAAAAGATACAGGAGTAAAAATAAAATTATGGCGGGGAAAAGATACCAGTGTTTTTTTAAAGAAAGGCCTTGATTGTTGTTCATTTGTTCATTTGTTCCTTTGTTTATTCGTTCATAAGCCCAACATATAAACGATTGAACGAATAAACTGTTGAACGATTAAACTATTCTTTATGAACCACCTTAAATTCAGTCCTTCGGTTTTTTGCATGTTCTTCGTTGCTGCAATTCACCCCGTTTTTGCAATGGTTCATCAGTCTGCTTTCACCCATCCCGGTTGCTTTTAAACGGTTTTTGCCGATACCTTTTGAAACCATGTACTCCACTGCTGTCCTGGCCCTTTTTTGCGACAACAACATATTAAATTTGTCGGCGGCTTTTGAGTCGGTGTGCGAAATAATTTCAATACTTAAGTTGGGATTGGACTGCATGATCTGGATTATTTTATCCAAAACTGCCCGGCCTTCTTCCTGCACATTGTACTCTCCCGAAGCGTAATACACATTTTCTGTAATGGTGATTTCTTTGTTCTCGTTGTTTTTTAAATTGAGTACTTCTAACCAGGGATCGTCCACATAAAGCTCTGTAAGCTCATTGTGGTCGGCCTTTAATATTTTAAGTGTAAACTGTCCGTTTTCATCCCTGGTAATTTCTTTCTCTTTATGACCATTGTTACTGGTAATATAAAGTTTGTTCATGCCTGCTATTTTTTCATCTTTCCCATCCACACTCAGCATGTAATCTTTATTTGAATTTAAGCGTTTAAATTCAAATTTACTTTGGTGATCGGTTAACACCGAATCAATAACATTTCCTTTGTGATCGCCGAGGTAAATTTTAACCCCGGGTATTTGTTGCTTTTGCTGGTCGAGTAATTCACCCTTCACGCTCATGGAAAGATCCGTATCTTCCACTTCCAGTTCGGGCAATACATTTTTGTCTGCTTCTAATAATTTAAACTGAAACATTCCATTTTCATCGGCCCTTACCGATTTTAATTCTTTCCCTTCGGTATTGGTCAACACTACCCTGGAACCTGCAGGGATAGGTGATTTTTCGCCGGCCAGCTCGATCCTGTATTTATCATCGGCCGGGAGGTTGTTAAAAAGGAAAGCCCCAAAGGCATTGGTGGACACTTCCTGAACAACAGTTCCTCTGTCATCTTTAAGTACGATGGGTGTATTGGCCACCGGGGCCAGTGTTTTTTCACCATACAACAAACTACCACCGATTGAAATGTTTGTCTCATCATAGACTTCGAGGTGGGGCAGTGCATTTTCATCGAGGGGCAGGTTCCTGAATACAAATTTTTCTCCTTTGTCGTTGGTTCCGGTAACCAGCATAACTATACCTTCTTTTTCAGCATAATAAAAACGTTTTTGATCTTCGTAACCCGGATCGTTCTCATCTATCTTGACCATGTATTTTTTATCTGCATCTAAATTTTTAAATGCAAAATAACCGTTCTCATCCGTACGTACATAAGCTAAGTAATTCCCAAATGCATCCAGCAGCAATAGTTTTGTATGTTTGGCAATATCTTTAATATTGTTGCTGTTCAATACCACACCGTCGAGTGTAATGTATTTATTGCTGAACTTAAACTGGTAAATATCATCTGTACCCATTCCCCCGTCGCGGTTAGAGGATAAATAACCCGCGGAGTCGCTGGTAAAATAAATTCCAAAATCGTCGGTAAAACTATTGATTCCCAATCCCTCGTTGCGGATCAGGTTCCATTGATCGACGCTGAATTTTGCGCTAAAAATATCGAGTCCGCCAAAACCGCTTAAACCGTCGGATGAAAAAAACAAGGTGCTGTCTTTGCGAATATAAGGATAGACCTCGTTGCCACTTGTGTTAATCTGTGGCCCCAGGTTAGTTGGAAAGTCCCAGCCGTTTCCTTCGCGCTGGCAGACATAAATATCCATTCCACCGTGTCCGCCCGGCATATCGCTTGCAAAAAAGAGGCGTTTTCCATCGGCAGATACAGTGGGGTAAGCTACTGAATAATCGTTGCTATTGAATTCGAAAGGAACCGCTTTGCCCCATGATTTGCCGGTGCGGACAGCCGTAAATATTTTTGCGCGGTTAATAAAATCTTTGTTTTTTTTATCAATGTTATACTCTACACGGGTGAGGTAAAGGGTATTGAAATCGGCACTGAAACACACAGGCCCGTTGTGATTTTTGGAATTGATGTTTTTAGAGAAAGGTTTGATGCCTCCGGATACACCATTGTTTTTTAAGCCTGTTAAAAACACATCTAAGTAGGCCTCTCCATTGTAATCGTTGGATTCGTAATTGACCAGGTCGCGGTTCCGTTCGGACACAAAGGCGAGTTTGTTTTCAAAAACCACCGGGCAAAATTCAGACCTGGCTGTATTAATTCCTGCTACAGGATAAACATCGTATTCCTTTGGTTTGGCTTGCCATGTTCTGATTTCGTTGCAGGATTTGATGGCGTTTTTCGCCTTGTCGTCGTCCGGTTTTTGTTTGATGTAAATTATAAACTCATGCAGGGCCTCGTCGTAATGGCTGTTGTTTTTTAATACAGTTCCGTAATTGTAATGAATTTGCGGATCGTTGTTGCCCAGTTCGATGGCCCTTTTATAATACACTTCGGCAGCACCATAATTTTTTAAGGCCCTGTAACAATCCGCTAATTTAACAGCCGCGTCCACCGTGTTGCTGTTGTTTTTTTGAGCCGCTTTTTTTAATAAGGGAATGGCTTTAAAATAACTGTTGTGCTCGTAATAACTAAGCCCCTTTTTATATTGAGAAAAGCCCGCACCAGGAATAAGGAGAAAGAAAAGAAGAAAGAGTATGTTGTATTTTCCGAATTTCATAAAAAGTTTTGGTTTTCAGCTATAAAAACCTGGGCGAAAGCATTTTTGGTTTAAACACATTAAAATCATAGCTCAGCATTATTTCATGGGTGGCATGCCCTGCTGTTCCTATTCTGTTAGCGCCTTTGTCGTAACTGTAACCAATTTTAAATTTATCGTTAACCAGGTATTGAATTAAAAACACCATTCCATATTTCTGCCTGGCAGACAGGCCCAGCCATAAGCGGTTTCGAATAAGAAAATTGACGTTCAGGTCGAGAGCTGAATAATCCCCTTCGGTGAGTGTTTTCAGCATGACGGAAGGATTGAACACTAAATTTTCATTTAGCTCCCAGGCCTTGCCCATGTATATAAAACAATGCGGGCGCAACTGAATGGAAGTTGTTCCCTGGTTGTAGACTTTGGCTTTGTTGAGATGGGTAAGTGAACCGCCTATATAAAACGAACCGGTGTAATAATAAAAACCTGTATTAAAATCGAGTGCACCCGAATTTGTTGGCCCGTTTATAATTGATTCGCCGGCCTCTTTGTATTTCATTTGCGAAACATCAAATGCATAACCCAGTATACCTGCAGAAAGGCCAAATGACAATTTACCTTTGGGCAGGACAATGCGGTACGCAAAATCCCCATAGATACCGGACCATTTAACCGGACCGATTGATTCGCTGATGAGGTGCCCACCCCAACCTATTTTTTTACTTTTTAATGGCCCGTGTATAAACAAGGAAACTGTTTTAGGCGCACCGGGCATAGACACCCACTGGTTGCGGTTGGATAAACCAACTGTCAGGGCTTCTTTGCTGCCTGTATACGCAGGGTTAATAACCAGCTGATTGAACATGTACTGGCTGTATTGCGGATCCTGCTGGGCCTTTAAGGAAGCAACAAAAAGTAAAAGGAACACTATGTTTACTACTCTGTTCATTTATTTTGTTAATTCAACCCATCCCTTGTAGGATTTTGAGCCTTTCAGATTAATAATATAATAATAGGTCCCATCAACAAGCGCATTGCCATTGTTGTCTTTTCCATTCCACACCGTGTTCACATTGTCGTAGTTTTTACCGGCCCATAGTTGTATGCCCCAGCGGTTAAAAATATAGACTTCGTTTTCAGGGTACTTAGCAATGTCGCCTATATAAAACACTTCGTTTTTACCATCCTGGTTGGGCGAAAATGAATTGTAAATGGTAATGGCACAGATCTGGCTTACCTCGGAAAGTGTAAACTGAAGCGGGTTCCCGTTGTTGTAGGGAGCAACGGCTCCGTTGAGCAGGGTATCGTATAAATTTACGGTATAGGTTCCGGGCACTAAATTGGTGAGCACCGTTGTATCGGTTGTCATGCCCTGCCACACAATTCCTATTTTTCCATGGCCACCGCTAATGTTGAGGGTAATCGATCCGTCTTTTGCATCGGGGCAACTGATGTTTAGAGCTACTGCCTGCACACCCAGTGCTGCATAACCTCCATAATTGGGCTGAAGAAAACCCTGTGTGTAATAAAGGTTGTCGCTGCCATTATTACCTGTAGTGATGATGGGTTCGCCTATGCTGTAATAAAAACTTTTTGTACCAATGGAACCATAGCCTGCCCCGGAACAAATTACATAAGGGGCAATGGCTATTTGTGCCCGGGCTATAATTGCCCCAACAACAAACAAAAGGATGATGGTTGTTTTTTTCCTCATATTTAAATTGTTCCCCTGCAAAAAATATTTTAATTGTAGCTTAATCTGCATTCTGAACTGTATAGGTTATGCGTACCCTTGATACACTCAACTCATTCAGGCCTTTGTTTCTTGTACCAAAAGTTATACCTACCCTGTAGGTGTATGTTCCATTGTCCACAACATTTAAGGTATTTATGGGCGAAGACGCGCTTTGCAATTTACTTTGGGCTGAATTTGCCGAAGACACCACCGTTCCAAGTACATCGGTAGTAGGGCTGGCTGCACTTGTATTTATTTTTGACCGGTACAGGGTTAATGTCAGGTCAAAGCTTCCTTCGTTGTCAACGTATTCCATTGTTACACCGGTAATTCTTGCCCCGTCCGGAAGATGGGCAGGAGCGGCAATAGACACCGCTGTTCCGGGCGTTCCTCCGGGAAAAAAAACTGCGTCGCCCAATACACCGTTGTATTGTATAGTAGAAACAGTCGGCGAATTATTTGTTTCTACAAATGCAGTAGGATCAATACTTGCATAATGTGTTTTGGGGTTCGAATATTTATAGTCGTTGGCCGCAGGAATTTCAACATCGCCATTAACGGTTAATGCAGAAGAAGGTGTGCCTGTTCCAATACCAACGTTTCCACCTGGTTTAATAAAAACACCATTGTTGCCGCTACCATTCGACAACCAGTTGCCATTGGTTTGTAAGTTAGTGGTCATGGTGTGATTTCCTAAATTATCTCCTGATAAAGAACCTGGGTTGGTCCAGATGGCATTTCCACCACCTGCATTACTCAATATCCATCCATTGTGCGAATTATTACTATCGTTTATTCGCAACGAATCAGCAATTAATACCCCGTCTATAATGGCCCTTGTATGCGTTGCAGGATTGCCAGTGAATCCTGCACGTGAAACCCTTAGCTCATTTGTTGTGACCAGTACTTTTTCACGAGCTTTTAAGAGTATCTGACCATTGGCCATATTTTCATTGTCGATGTAGAAGGTTTTAGAAAATACATCATATCCTATATAAGCAGAATCGGTATTGTTATGACTAAATTTTAAGGCGCTGCCTAAGGATACATCCTGTATCTCTAATACTGCACGGGGAGCTGTCCCTTTAAACCGGGCAACAATCTCATCGCCAGATTGCACATCCAGCATTCTTATAGGGGCTGTGTTGTTTATTCCAACTTTTCCATTGGAGAGGATGCGCATTTTTTCTGTGTTGTTGGTCCTGAAAACAAGGTCAACAGCATCGGTGGTCCCTAAAAAATTTTGTGCGGTTGTTGTACCGGTGTTGCCGGTTAAAAGCCAGTTGTTGTTAACAGGTACAGGCAGAGGGGCCCAGGAGGTTGCACCACCGGTACCAAAAGTTAATACATCGCCATTGCTGCCCGCTGCTAAAGGCAGGTTGTAATTGTTATTGATCCTCAATGCGTGAATTTTAGCCGTGCCATTGATAAGCACAGTTTGAGCAGGATCATCAATCATCAAAGTGCTGGTGGCTTTCCATGCAGTACCATCGTGAAAAATTGTTTGCTGACTGCTTCCTAACATACCCAGTGCCGTACTTGTAGCTGCTGTACCTGCGTTGGTTGCATATAAAGAGTAAGGAACACTCATAAACTGGGTCTGACTGACGGGAGCGCCAAAGGTTCCGATCCCACTCGTATCAATATATACATTGAGCCATTTGTTACCGGCTGCCCAGGGAATATTATTAAAAGTACCCTGAACAACTGTCCCCTGCCCCATGGTAAGGCTAAACAAGCCAAAACCATTGGTTGTAACACCAAAAGTTTCTGCATAATTAATACTCCCGCCCGAGCCTGTTGTAATTTCAAATTTCACTGCAATGGCCTTGTTGGCAATAACATTACCCGTAGCATTGTCGCGGGCCACAGCCTGGTACGGAATACCCTGCGGAGCCTGGGCCTGTAACTGACTGTTGATTAAAAAAACGATCGCGAAGCAAAACAGGGAATAAATTTTTTTCATTGTTCTATATTTTTGGTTCTTATTTACTGAAAAGCTTGTTTTTAAAGTCTTTTCAGTAGTGAAGTCAATTGTTGTCAGATGAAGGACCATAGCAAAAAAATTAATGTCAATACAATTAAAACAAGTAAAGAATAAAATTAATTTAAGCTTCTAAAATAAGGAAATAAGTTCGAAAGTGGAAAGTAAACTATCAGAAAATACACTCTTTTCAACGATAATTGCCAATAAATGTCAGATGAATACCGATAATACTTATTCCAGCACTTTTTTTATGTTGGGCCTGAAATAAAGCGGGCTTTTTAAGACTTTACCGTCTTCACGGAAAATGGGTTTTCCGTTCTCGTCGAGTTTACTCATATTGCTGCGGTGGATTTCGTCAAAAACTTCTTCAATTTTATGTTGCAGTCCGTGTTTAAGGATGGTTCCGAATAAAATATACAATTGATCGCCGAGTGCATCTGCTATTTCTATCAAATCCCCTTTTTCACAGGCCTCTAAGTATTCTTCGTTTTCTTCTTTCATTAAATTATGGCGAAGAGTGTAATCTTTTGCTTCAACAAGCTGAGGGGCATGGTTGTTTCCAATCAAAAACACTTCATGAAATTCATGAACACTCATTATTTTATTAATCAACTGTGCTTTTTTTTCCATACTTATTTTTTCTGGTTTTTTGTTATTTTATACTCCGCATTTAAACCTTCAATAACATCTTTTGTTATTTCCAGGTCGGGCCTGGCATAAAGAACAGAACCAATGTTGGAAGTATAGGCCAATATAAAATCATATTTACCACTGTTGTATTTCGCTACGAATGAGGACACATTTTTCAGCATTTCGCTTTGCCTTGCTGCCACTTCTTCACTAAGTCCCTGCAATTGTTTTTCTTTATTGGCAATTTCATACTGTTGTTGTTCCAGCTGAGCCTGAATCTTTTTTAATTCGGCCTCCGATTTTAAACCGGCCTGTACCGATTGTTGAAACTCAGCGTACTCCTGCTGCAAACGGGCCACCATGCTGTTCATCAGGCCTTCAATGGAAGCCTGTTTGCCGCGTATTGTTTTTGAATAATCACTGATGTATTCGTATTTTTTATCGAGGGAATCAATGTTCACATAAGCTATTTTTGCATTGGCTAATTTAGCAGGGTCGGTAAATACTTTAGGGGCCGCTATACTTGTTGTTGTTTCGGTAACCGTTCCACCCAGCTTATTGTTCAATGAAACATAGAGGTAAAACAATATGCCAACTGCAACAAACAACATACCATTCAATACTAAAGAAATTCTATTCATAGACGATTTTTAAATGAACCACGAAAGTAAGGGATTGAAAAATAAGGAGAGATTTTTGAAAGAAGGAATTACTAATTTTTATTAACGGAACCAGTAGCAGGTAGTTGGTAGCAGGTAGTTGGTATCAGGTCTGGGGTACTTACTACTTACGACCTGCTACTTACGACCAACTACCCGCACTCCGCATGGCCGCAGCTCTTACATTTCAAACAGCCTTCTTCGTAAATCAAGCCATCGTCGTCGCCACAAACCGGGCAAACTTTATCTTTCACCGCTGTTCCATCGGGGATAAATTGTTTTAAGGCCCGCTCTACCCCACTCTTCCAGGTGTTAATGGTGTCGTTGTAAAGATTAAGGTTTTCAACCAGGTCGATTACATGCACCAAAGGCATACCATGCCTCAATACACCGGAAATAAGTTTGGCGTAATTCCAGTATTCTTTGTTAAAGGTGCGCGACAAACCTTCAACTGTTGTCTTGTTCCCTTCTTTGTTGATGTACAAAAAATCATAGCGCGGTTTCCCGTTTTTATCTTTTACTTTTTTGATCCAGCCTTTTGTGACCCAGTCCGGAAAATTAAATTCCTCTTCTGCCTTACCGGTAAATATCTCATAAGGCCTGTTGTTCAACACTCCAATAAAAGCAATCCATTTTTCGTTGTGGTTCATAAAGTGCATCACCGATGTTTCCAATACATCGGGCCGTTTAGGTGCTGTGGTATCGGAAATTGTATTTTCTGCATTTTGCTCCTTTTCTGTTATCAAAACTCCCGAACGCGAGCCTTCCCTGTACACCGTTATTCCTTTCAGGCCCATTTCCCAGGCTCTCAGGTAAATGTCTGCCACCGTTTTTTCGTTTGTATTTTCAGGTAAATTAACAGTTGAACTGATGGAATGGGTGGTGTATTTTTGAACAATGGCCTGCAGGGCAATGCGTTTCTCCCAGTTTATCTCGTTGGCCGTTGCACCGTAATAAGGACTATGTTTAAAGTCTGTATTTCCTGTAAGCTGCACCCAGTTTGTTAGTTTTGGGTGGTATACATTAAACTCCTCCCAGCTGTCGCCCATTTTATCCACATAGTCTGTCTTTGCATTTTTATCATTGGCGTTTATTTTTTTCCGGCGTTTATAACTCAGCGAAAAAACAGGCTCAATACCCGACGATGTTTGTGAAAGTATACTCACTGTACCCGTAGGTGCCACTGTACTGATGGAAATATTTCTCCTTCCGGCTTTCATCATGCGCTCGTATACAGTAGGCAGGGCTGTTTTCAGTGTTTGAATAAATGCTGAAGTGTTTTCAATAGCGGGATCAAAATCAACAAACTTTCCTCTTTCAATGGCCATGTCTATTGAACTGTCGAACTCCGCTTCGCATTTTGTTTTCATTATTTCCTCCACTTTGGTCAGGGCTTCTTTGCTGTCGAACTTTAAGCCCAGGGCCGCCAGGGTATCGGCAAGGGCAGTAAATCCAAGTCCTGTGCGGCGGCCTTTACGGCCTGTATCATACAACAATTTCCAGGTGCTGTATTCAACTTCTTTAATCGTATCAGGTTCGGGATCGTTTTTAATTTTACCCAGTATTCTTTCAATGGCCTCCAGTTCAAGGTCAACCAAATTATCCATCAGGCGTTGCGCTTCATAGGTGGCCTCGTAAAATTTTTTAAAATTAAAATTGGCCTGCTCTGTAAAAGGCTGCTCAACAAAACTGTATAAATTCAGGGCCATCAGTCTGCAACTATCACCTCCCTGCATGGCAATTTCGGAGCAGGGATTGGTAGACACATTTTTAAAACCAGGGTAAACAGAAGAAGTGGAATAATGATGCTGCCTGTCCCAGAAAATAATGCCCGGTTCGGCTGTATGATGAGCGCAACGGATTATTTTATTCCACAAACCAACAGCTTCTACCTCCTTTGTTACTTTAGGCTGTTTGCTATTTAATGGCCAACGCAAAGTAAATTTAGTTTGTTGTTTTACCGCTTGCATAAATTCATCCGAAACACGAATGGAGATATTGGCCCCTGTTACTTTGCTTAAATCCTGTTTAATGTTTATAAACTGTTCTATATCAGGATGGGCAATGTCCATGGTAATCATCAAAGCTCCGCGCCTTCCGTTTTGAGCCACTTCGCGGGTGGTGTTCGAAAAGCGTTCCATAAAGGATACAGCTCCCGATGTTGTTTGGGCTGCATTGGACACCGCCTGCCCGGCCGGGCGCAGGGTAGAAATATCAATACCTACACCACAACGCCGCTTGAACAATTGCGCCATTTGCTGATCGGTGTAAAAGATACCTCCATACGAATCGTGCAATTCGGGCAATACAATGCAGTTTGAAAGTGAAGCGATAACAAAGGGATTGCCCAACGAAGACATGACACTTCCCTGGGGAATGAGGTATTTAAAATCTTTAAACAGATCGTAAATGTTTTCGGCAGTTAATTTTTTTCTCTGCTGTCCATACACTGAAAGCTGATCATTGAGCTGCTGCTTTACTTTTTGTTCTTCATACTTTTTTTCGATGCGTGCAAATTCCTTCGCCATCCGCCCATGCATATCATCCGGGCTAAGCTCCACAAAGTCCCCCGAATTATTTTTCATAGCGTATTTACTCAGCCAGGTGTTCGCGGCCAGTTCATCGCCATTAAAATACTGAAGCGCGCTTTTAAGCACATCTTCCCTGGTATATATTTGTTTTGTTAAATTCATAAGTTTTTTCAACACAGAGGACACTGAGAATACAGAGTTGCACGGAGGTTTTGTATTTTAAAAAATACCGAACCTTATACTTTATCGTTTACCTGTCTCCCATCATCAAATTATCAAATCAGCTAATCATCACATTATTCATCTTCATGCCCCTTCATCACCTTTAACTTTTGTTGCTGCTCTTCTTCCCTTTTCAAAACCAAATTTAATGAATCAGCGGCATCTTTGTCAGTTATTTTATTTAAATCGGGTTTTCCTGCATTTATCCAACAAGTGTACCATGCACTGCTCACTGTAAGTATGGCCGCGCGCATCCTTCTTTCCACCTGTCCTTCTATCATTTTATCGTACTCCAGGGTGTATTCCCGTGAATAATTTTTTAGTGTTGTTGTACCTCTTGTTTCATAGCTGTATTTTTTATCCTGCGGGAATGTTGAATTTAATTCCTTTTCAAAACCCAGCACGCTGTCTACCGCCGAATGACTTTCCTTTATAATTTCCCAGACCCGCTTTACAGGTGATTCGATATAGGAGGCCTGTCCTACAAAATAATCATATTCTTCGGCATTTAATTCGGGTATGCGGCTTTCCCAAAAAGCGTGTATTCCCTTTTGGTTGCTGAGTTGTCCGTTGTAATTTTGAGTGGTGTGCAAAGGTACATGTGCATCGGCGATATAATGGCCTATATCAGCTGAGTAACGGAGTATTAAGTCTGTGTTTTCTTTTTTAAAGGCTTCTGTTAATTTATACATCATTCTATCGATGTACCAGGGAACAATACCATAAGCTTTTAATGTGTCTTCGCTGTATTTTGCAAGGGCTTTGTTCCAGTATTGGGGAAGGCTGTCAAAAGCACGGGGGCCGTAGTGATCGATATCAATATAATGACGGGCGGCTTCGTCCTGAACGGCGTAACGGCGTTTATCGGGGTCAACGGCATGTTCAGTAATGAACTCAATGTGCTTTTTGTAAAAGCCCATCATTTCCGAAGGCAGACAAAACACAGCCATCCGGTTTATTTTTTTATGCCCGAAAAAACCCCAGCCATTGGCCGGCTTCGGAAATAAAAAAAATAAAACGGCACTTATGAATAGTATGAGTAGAATTACCTTTCTCATCTTTTATTAGAGTTCATTCGTTTACCTGTTCATTCGTTTAATAGTTCCACAACTATACCGATTGCCATGAACAACTAAACAGGGGAACGAAAGAACTATTAAACGAAAAAACGGATGAACTTCTATTTAGAAACTGCCTGAACGGCGACATTCATCTTCACTAAGTGCTTCCCTTCAAGTACAGGAATAACAGGTGTTTGGTTCGGAGTAAGGCAATAACGGATATCCCTTTCGAGGTCGAGTTTACTTAAACGACTGCGGTGCGATGATTTGGAAAGGAATTCGAAAATATCTTCTTTGGCGATGTTGTAAAGTGTTTGTGCTGCAAGTGCGGAATCGCAATCCATATCATAACCATTGTGTAAAAGGGCCTCTACAAAAAAACCGGCCAGCAAAGTATCTTCCAGGTTAAATTTATTTTTCCAGCCTGCACACAACAAGATTACATCGCGTTGTTGTGCTACTAAATATTCGGCCACCACATCCTGGTTTAAAAAACTGCCTATAATTACCTTGCGTGCATTTTTGGCTGCTTCGATGGCTTGTGTACCGTTGGTGGTGGTAAGTGCAATGGTTTTGCCTTTTACCCTGTTGCTCATATAACCAAAGGGTGAGTTGCCGAGTTCAAACCCTTCTACAATTTCGGCGTTGCGTTCGGCGGCGGCCATAAAACCATTTTTTTGGTATTCGCGGGCTTCTTCAACAGTAGCCACCGGAATCATTTTACTGACTCCGTTGTAAAAAGCGGTGCATATAGCCGAAGTTGCCCTTAATACATCAATTACAACAACATTGGCTTCATCATTGGCAAACAATGAGAAGGCCTGCGGTGTAAAACATACTTCAACTTTTGGCATGCTGAATAGCTTAAAAAACTATCTAATTTAAAAAAATAAAGTTGCTTTTTACCTATTGTTTATAAAATGGTATTTTAACCACTTTGGCTTTGATGGCTTTGTCACGGATTTTTACAAAAATCTCTGTATCCGCCTTCGCAAATTCAGTTTTCACATACGCCATTCCAATCGCTTTGTTTAAGGAAGGGGATTGGGTGCCCGAAGTTACTTTACCGATTGTATTTCCGGCTGCATCAACTACTTCGTAATCATGGCGGGGAATACCACGGTCAATCATTTCAATGCCCACTAATTTACGGCTCACACCTTTTTCTTTTTGTTCCAGAAAGGTGGCTTTGCTGGTGAATTCTTTGGTGAATTTTGTGATCCAGCCCAAACCTGCTTCTATTGGTGAAGTGCTGTCGTCAATATCATTTCCGTACAAACAGAATCCCATTTCGAGGCGGAGTGTATCGCGGGCACCCAAACCAATTGGTTTAATCCCGAATTCTTTTCCGGCTTCAAAAATCGCGTTCCACATTTTATCGGCTACTTCGTTTTCAAAATAAAGTTCGAAACCTCCTGCTCCGGTGTACCCTGTATTGGAAACAACAACATTGTCAATCCCATTAAATTTGCCTTTTTTAAAGGTGTAATATGGTATTTCGGAAAGGTTGATGTCGGTTAATTTTTGCAGGGCAAGAATGGCTTTTGGCCCTTGTACTGCCAACAGGGACGTTTGATCTGAAATGTTTTTCATATCAACACCTTTGGTATTGTGCTTCGCTATCCAGTTCCAGTCTTTTTCAATGTTGGAAGCATTTACCACCAGCATATATGTTTTTTCATCAATGCGGTAAACCAGTAAATCATCCACTATACCGCCTTTATCATTGGGAAGGCAGGAGTATTGAATTTTTCCATCAGTCAGCACAGCAGCATCGTTGCTGGTAACCCGCTGAATTAAATCCAGTGCATTTTCGCCCTTTAAAATAAACTCGCCCATGTGGCTCACGTCAAACACACCCATTGCACTGCGCACGCATGCATGTTCATCGTTCAGTCCGCTGTAAGACACCGGCATGTTGTATCCGGCAAATTCAACCATTTTAGCACCAAGTGAAATGTGTTTTTGACTAAGTGCGGTAGCTTTGATAGCAAGGGCAGTTGTACTCATGAGGGGTTTATTTTGGATTTAGTACTGCAAAAGTAGAATTTTTTTTGAGATCTGAGTACTTAGACTTTAGTATTGAGATATTAGTATTGAGATTGGTGAAACTACAGGTAAACAAGCTCTGTTCCAATGTCTCGATATAGATTTGAGTGCTGAGAGTTGAGGTGCTGACCAAGTATCACGGTACAGTATAAGAGAAAGTACCTTAACGAATAAAGAATAAATCTATATTACCTACAGAAGTAAAATTACTTATTCATCTTTTTAGGGTGTTGACGAGTGTCAAAAATCTTAACCACATAAACAATGGTTTTACCAATGCGATAAATTATCTTATAATGACTCTGCACAAGAAATCGGTATTCCCGTTTCAGTTTCAGTCTTTTTTCAATGGTTCCGGAAGTCGGTTGGGAGCTAAGTTGTTCTTCCCTGTCCAAAATGCTATTCACAACTTTTTGGGCAGCAATTACAGAATCTTTAGCGATGAGTTGAAAATAGATTGAAGGTCCTTAAATGCTTTAGCAGTCCAGGTGACCTCCATCAAAGTCATTACTTAGTTTTTAAAATGAGCTTTAAGCTGTGCAGTAGAATAGGTGCGTCCGGCTTTAATATCCGCTTCGGCTTCTTCAATTTCTTTTTCAAGTTGAGCAATGGTCATTGGGGAATCTTTAACTGCAAAAACTCCCGCTTCCTCAAAAACCGCTTTGATTTTTTTAATGATAGTTGGTTTTGTTGTGCTTAACAACATCTGAATAAGTTCTATTTTCTGAGCCTGAATATTCATCATTCAAATATACAAAAAATCACTAAACTTTCATGAAAAATTAAGGGGGCATTTTTGATTTAAACCATGTAGCCACTATATAATTTCCAGGTGGTTATTACTCAACAAGTACTGATTCCAACAAATCCGAATTAAACATATCTCCGGGGGAAATCATTTGCTCATTCAGTGGGATATGATCTCCATACCTTTTCTCCATGATGTATTTTACTTCTTTTGAGCTCAGGTCAAAGTCTTTTAAAGGGCGAAGTTTACCAATTTCAAGCCCGTAGCTTTGTTTGTACAACTTCCACACCAATTCGCTGCAATATATTTCATCGTCGCTCCAATTAAAATAAATATCGTAATGTTTACCCACTAATTTATTGGCGAGTGCCAGCATTTGCTGATTGTTCTTTTCATTTAAAGGGTTTGTAGGTTTCAGGCGTTTCACCACGTACTGCCCGTCGGAGCTGTATTCCATAAACTCTTCGAGGGTACTTTTTTTAACGGGTTCCACGGCGTGGTAGACAAAAGTTTTGCCGCCTTCTTTAAAAACAATACCCACATGGGTGTACTTTGATTTTGTAGCCAGCTGAATGGCTTTGCCCTGGCCCGAAGCACTGACGATAAAAATAATATCGCCGCTTTGAAATTTATCTGCACCCGCAGGTGTTTGAGTGATACAGAAAATACTGATTCCTGCCGCAAGAAACAGTATACAGATGGTGATGATTTTCTTCATGTGTGAAAAATTAATAAGCCCTAAGTAATAAGCTATAAAGCGAAATTCCTGTTGATTAAGTTTTATCTCCCACAAAACAGAACAAACAGAATTTCGTAAATATATAACGCTTTATTCAGAAGATTTATTATTTAACCAATTTTAAGAGTTTGTTTAAAATTTATCTATACACCATCTCAACACATGGTGCTTGTCGGCTGGTTTATATTGTTTTGTGAAGCTGTTCGGCTACTCTGTAGCCGTGTTTGTTTCATTATTGTTGTACTAAGAATATTAGGCTACTCTGTAGCCAGTATCGATAGATTTTCCAAAGATCAACAAGCCATCGTTCTCAAATCTAAGATCTCAATACTAATATCTATATATCACATTACTATTGATAAGAAAACAGAGAGTGAGGGCGAGAGTGAGAGCGGTTCAGAGAGGATCATCTTGTTCTGCGATTTCACTCTCGCTCTCACATCTAACATCTCAATACTAATATCTCACTACTAACATCTCTATACTAATTTCAGGAATTCATTCCAAATGGTTTCATCCGGAGGATTGGCAATTATACAAACCGGTTCCTGTTTTACAGGGTGTATAAATTCAATTTTTCGTGCGTGCAGATGAATGGAGGCGTCTTTATTGCTGCGGTCGAAACCGTATTTTAAATCTCCGCGAATGGGGCATCCGATGGATGAAAGCTGCACGCGTATCTGGTGGTGACGGCCGGTAAGAGGTTTTACTTCTAACAAATGATAATTGCTGATACTGGCTATTAATTCATATTCCAATTCCGATCTCAGTGTTCCTTTTTTTTCTTCCTTAAAAGCCCTGCTTTTATTTTTTGTTTCGTCTTTTATTAAATAATGAAGCAATACATCTTTTTCTTTTGCCGGTTTGTTTTTTACAACGGCCCAATATGTTTTTTGAACTTCTTTGCTCCGGAACAATTCATTGAGGCGGCTTAAAGCCTTGCTGGTTTTAGCAAACAGCACGATACCGCTTACCGGTCGGTCGAGCCGGTGAACAACACCGGTAAACACCTCACCGGGTTTGTTGTATTTGTGTTTAAGAAAACTTTTTACTTTTTCGCTCAGCGGCTCATCTCCCGTCTTATCGCCCTGCACAATATCCGAAGCCCTTTTATTGATGGCAATAATGTGGTTGTCTTCAAAAAGCACTTCTATATTTTCTACCACCATTTTAAATTACGAGTTACGAAGTAAGAGTAACGAAGTACGATTGACGTTTACGAATCCTGATACCAGCTACCTGCTACTTCCTACATTCATCTCAATACTCAAATCTAAATACTAACATCTAATACTGTTCATTATCATTCGGGAAATCCCTGCTCTTTACATCCTTTACGTATTGCTGAAAAGCAGCGCTCATGCTATCGTATAAATTTAAGTACCTGCGTAAAAAACGGGGATTGAACTCATTGGTCATGCCCAGCATATCGTGTGTTACCAGTACCTGCCCGTCGACCCCGTTGCCGGCGCCAATACCTATAACCGGTATAAGCAATTCTTTGGCAACCGTTTCGGCTAAACTGGCCGGTATTTTTTCGAGTACCAGCGCAAAACATCCTGATTTTTCGAGCACGTGTGCATCTTCCAGCAAACGCTTCGCTTCGTCCTCTTCTTTTGCCCTTACAGTATAGGTCCCGAATTTGTATATAGACTGCGGTGTTAAACCCAGATGCCCCATTACCGGTATACCTGCGGTTAAAATACGTTCAATCGATTCCTTAACTTCTCTCCCTCCTTCGAGTTTAACAGCATGTGCGCCCGATTCCTTCATTATTTTAATGGCCGAATTCAAGGCTTCTTTCGAGTTGCCCTGGTAGGATCCAAAAGGAAGGTCCACCACTATAAGTGCCCTGTCGATGGCTCTTACTACAGAGGATGCGTGATAGATCATCTGGTCGAGGGTGATCGGAAGTGTTGTTTCATGCCCGGCCATTACATTACTGGCGCTGTCGCCCACTAACAACACATCTACCCCGGCATGGTCCAGAATTTGAGCCATGGTGTAATCGTACGCGGTAAGCATGGATATTTTTTCCCCACTGCGTTTCATTTCCTGCAAAACGTTGGTGGTTACTTTCTTAAATTCTTTTTTTGCTGTCGACATTTTTTCCACTTATTAAGCCAAAGCGGCCATTTATCAAACAAAAGTAATATTAATTTGCTATACTGATAAAAAGCTTATTTTTGTCCACTGAACTCATTTTCGTTGTAATGAAACGCATCAAACATATTTTATTGCCCCTTATTGTTTTAATTATCAATTCCTGTAAAACAGATATTGATTTACTGGCAACATATAAAGAAAGTGTAGTTGTTTACGGGCTTTTAAATCAGAGCGATTCAGTGCATTACCTGCGTATAAACCGCGTTTTTCTGGGGGCACAAAATGCGCAAACTACTGCTCAGATAAAGGATTCGGTTTATTTTAAACCCGGAGAGGCCACTGTGTACCTCGAAAAATATTTTAACGGGTATTTTAAACAACGCATAATTTTTACTGAAACCAACGAAAAACCCTTAGACCAGGGTGCTTTCAATACCAACCAGCTTATATACCGCAGCAGCCAGCAATTAAAATCCGATTCGTCAAATATTGAATTTGAATACAGGTTAACGGTAAAAAACAATACCACGGGTAAAGTATACACCTCTAAAACAAAAATGATACGTGACCTGACCGCTGCTGTATCATGCGCCAACATTACCCTCCTGTGTTTTTTAAACACCCCGAATGTGAACATTATTACCTCCAATGTTTCGGTGGCCAAAACAAAAATATTGTATGGATCACCCATTAATTCAAGGGTTTGCTCTTTTGCCCTTCGCTTTTTTTACACCGATTCATTAACAAATGGTACCGAAGCGCAACACCATGTAGATATGAATTTTGGGGAAAGAAAGACCCTGGGCTTAGCTGGTAGCGAAGTCATGGATTTTACTTTTTCAGGAGATGAGTTTTACAAAAACATTGCTAAAAACATTTCGGACGATGCCACTGTAATTAACAGAAAAGCCGACAGTATTAACTTTTTTATTATTGCCGGTGGGGATGAACTCAACCTCTACAATGAGATCAATGGTACTTCGGGTGCCTTCGGTCAGGAGAAACCTTATTACTCTAATATTTCAGACGGTGTGGGGCTTTTTTCATCCAGGTATACAAAAAAAATAAACAAACCTTTTTACAATTGTAAACTGGGGCCTAACGCGCAGTCGGGTTATGTAACCAGTGCAACGCTTGCATCCCTCGCTACAGGGCCTTATACCTGTCACCTCCGGTTTAAATACTGCGACAACAACCTCGGTTATATTACCAATTCGGCCTGTCAATAAACTGTCAAGCTGTCATTTTGAAGCCCTGTGAAAACGGGGCTTTTTTGCTTTTTGGCAGTTTTTTCAGGAAGAAGGGGCTGTTGGCATAATCATTGACAAGCCGGATGTACATTTTAGTAATATTTTAAAAACAATATAAGTATGAGCAAAATAATAGGCATAGATTTAGGAACAACCAACTCCTGTGTTGCCGTTATGGAAGGTAACGAACCGGTTGTAATTGCCAATAACGAAGGTAAACGCACTACTCCATCGGTAGTTGCATTTGTTGAAGGCGGAGAACGCAAAGTAGGTGACCCTGCCAAACGTCAGGCCATTACCAATCCAACAAAAACCATTTATTCCATTAAACGTTTTATGGGCCACACTTTTGATGAAGTTTCAAAAGAGGTTTCCCGCATTCCCTACACAATAGTTAAAGGCGAGAACAATACGCCCCGCGTTCAGATTGACGACCGCAAATACACCCCGCAGGAAATTTCAGCTATCATTCTTCAAAAAATGAAAAAAACCGCTGAGGATTTTTTGGGCCACGAAGTAACAGAAGCTGTAATTACAGTACCTGCCTATTTTAACGATGCACAGCGCCAGGCTACCAAAGAAGCCGGAGAAATTGCCGGTTTAAAAGTAAAACGTATTATTAACGAACCCACCGCTGCTGCCCTGGCTTATGGCTTAGACAAAAAAAGCAAAGACATGAAAATTGTGGTGTTCGACTGCGGTGGGGGTACACACGACGTATCGGTACTTGAATTAGGCGACGGTGTGTTTGAAGTAAAATCAACCGATGGCGATACACATTTAGGTGGTGATGATTTTGACCAGGTTATTATTGACTGGCTGGCCGAAGAATTTAAAAAAGATGAAGGTATTGATTTGCGCAAGGACCCAATGGCTCTTCAACGTTTGAAAGAAGCTGCTGAAAAAGCCAAGATAGAACTTTCCAGTACTACCTCCAGCGAAATCAACCTGCCTTATATTATGCCGGTGAATGGTATTCCTAAACACCTTGTGCGTAGTTTAAGCCGTTCAAAATTCGAACAATTGGTAGACAGTTTAATTCAACGCACCATTGAACCTTGTAAATCGGCTTTAAAAAATGCAGGTTTAAGTACCAGCGATATTGACGAAATAATCCTGGTAGGTGGCTCCACCCGTATACCAGCCATACAGGCCGCTGTTGAAAAATTCTTCGGTAAAACCCCCAGCAAAGGTGTGAACCCTGATGAAGTGGTAGCTTTAGGTGCCGCTATACAAGGTGGTGTATTAACCGGAGAAGTAAAAGATGTATTGTTACTGGACGTGACTCCGCTTTCGCTGGGTATCGAAACTTATGGTGGTGTGTTCACCAAACTGATCGAATCAAACACAACGATTCCATCTAAAAAAACAGAAACATTCTCAACTGCCAGCGACAACCAGCCTTCGGTACAATTGCATGTATTGCAGGGTGAGCGTCCAATGGCCAAAGACAACCGTACCATCGGGCAATTTAACTTAGACGGAATTCCACCAGCCCAACGCGGAGTACCACAAATTGAAGTGACCTTCGACATTGATGCCAACGGTATACTAAGTGTTTCGGCAAAAGACAAAGCAACAGGAAAATCGCAAAACATCCGTATTGAAGCAAGCTCAGGCTTAAGCAAAGACGAGATTGAAAAAATGAAACGCGAAGCCGAAGCCAATGCCGACAGCGATAAAAAAGCCAAAGAAGAAATCGAAAAATTAAACCAGGCCGATTCATTGATTTTCCAGACTGAAAAACAATTGAAAGAGTATGGCGAGAAAATTCCGGCTGAGAAAAAAACCGTGATTGAAAGTGCCTTAACTGAATTGAGAAATGCACACGCTGCAAAAGACTTCGCTAAAATAGATACCACTTTAGAAGCCTTAAACGCTGCATGGGCTGCCGCTTCGCAGGACATGTACAATGCTACCAACCCACAGGGTGCTGATGCAAATACCGGAAACGCAAATGCCAACCCGGGTGGCGACGGAAAGAAAAACGATTCGGAAGTAACCGATGTTGATTTTGAAGAAGTAAAATAAAAGAACACGTATACTCTTAAAAAGGTCGTCTCACAAGGACGGCCTTTTTTATGCTTCATACAGCAGCTACTTGTTACCTGCTACCTGTTACTATAATTTAAGATTATTGTATATTTGAATACATAACGGTACACAATGAATCTGTCTTCACATCTTTATGAATTGGTTAAACAATTAAGTCCGCATGAAAAAGGGTATGTACAAAAATTAGCCCTCGCCCATTCGCGAAATGCAGGTCAGAATAAATACAGCTTGTTATTGGATGCAGTTGATGCACAGGAAGAATACGATGAAGCACTATTGATAAAAAATTTAGGTTACAGCGACAACCCCAATAATTTTGCAAGCGTCAAAAAATACCTCTACGATTTTATTTTACGTAGCCTGGAAGACTATCACGAAATTCCTAAAAACGAGGTGCGCAGAATGTTGAACCAGGTTGAAATTCTGTTTCAGAAAAACCTGCAGGACCAATGCACAAAGCTATTGGAGAAAGCCGAAAAGTTAGCCCTTAAATATCAGTTTTACGATTTACTGCTGGAAATATGCGACTGGCAACAATACTTACAAATTGATTTAGACCCTACCGAAAAAAATGAAGAAAAGGTTGAAGAAAACAGAACAAGGTTTTTTGAATTACTGAACAACTTCGCTGAAGAGTTTGAATTAAGGTGCGATTTCTCCGTCTTTATGATGAGGTGGAGAAGAAAAGGATATGCCCGGAATGAAAATGAATTTACAAATGAAATAAATGCAAAGCGGCTTGAAAAATACCCGGAGCTTAAAACCTTTTTTGGAAATTATTTTGCACTGTACCTCCGCCTGCAAATAAGCATGGACCAGTACAATTACCCTGAAGCACTTGCTGTTATTCAGAAAATAAACGCGCTGTGGGACAAGCATCCCAATATGAAGGAAATAAAACAAAAAAGCTATGCCAGCTCCATGTTCTATTTTTCGGTGGTTCAAATGGCTAACTTCGATATAACCGGCATGAACAAGAGTCTCGAAAAAGTGGATGCCCTAATCGCGCAAAATTACCTGGTGAAAGAAAAGCTCAATTTCTCCGTTCTCTTTTTTAAGTTCGATGCAAGCATCTATATGGGCGAAACAGAAAAGGCTATTGGGCTGTACAAACAAATTCAACAGGAATTTTTGTTGTTAAGTGAAAAAGAAAAAAACAGCTCCCTCGCATTCGATTATTATTTAAGGTTGGCAATATGGGAATTAATTACCGGAAACATTAAAGAAGCCATTCAATCCATTAACGCCTCGATTGATGTAACAGGTGCTTCCTACAGAAGTGATGTGTACTGCTTTGCACAAATAGTAAGTTTAATTGTTTATTTCGAATCAGGCAAAGAAGACCTTTTAGTGTACAAAACAAAATCCGTTTACCGCTTTTTACTGAAACGAAAACGATTGTACCAGTTGGAAAACCTTGTGTTATCTTTTATACGGAACACCATTTTTAAAATTAATTCTAAAAAAGAAGAAAAAGCTGCGTTTATTAAGATGAAAGAAAAGTTAACGGAGGTATTAAAAGACCCCTTTGAAAAAAAGGCCCTGTTTATATTTGACCTAAGCACCTGGTTGGACAGTAAAATTCAACAAAAGAATTTTATGGAAGTGAAAAGGTTAAGTTTTGAGGAAGAGCTGAAGGGGGGAGTGAGAAAGTGAGAAAGTAAGAAAGTGAGAGAGTGAGAGGGTGAGAGGGTGTGTTGGGGCTGGGGCTAAAAAATACATTAAAAGAGATTGGGCTGCCTGTACAGACAACCCATTCCCAACCTGAATGAAACAAGACTTCTTCAACCAACAAAGGAAGTTTATGGTTCACGGGTTCTTTTCAAAATTACTACCTGTCCCTTTATATTTTAGGCTAAAATTAGTTGCAGGATGAAATTTCGGATGAAATATTTTAAAAAGGCTGTTCTTTGAAAACAGCCTTTTATCCCACCATCCAGAACTACAAACAAAATCCTTATTCAATACAAATTTTACGTACAAGCGAAGATGTTCCATCGTTTATTTCAAGCAGGTAGATCCCCTTTTCATAGGGCCTGATATCTAAACGGATAACATCTCCCTGCGAATTTTTTATTACCTGCTGATCCAATATTTGACCAAGCAGACTAATCAGACTTATGTTCAAATTTTTACCGCTGCTAAACTTAGGTTCGATAAATAAATTATCGCGGCATGGCACAGGGAAAATAGACACAGAAAAATCACTTCGCCTATTTTCAATACCAACAGCGTTGCATACACCGTGGGTACCCATCTGGGTGCGGTATGTACCGGTGAGCATAGTTGTTTGCATACGGGCTACCTGATCGGGGGTAAACATATATTTATTGTAATCGTTGCTGTAATCCATAAAATTCATAAACATCTCGCCGCTCGTATCGCCGGGGCAAAGACCCATGTGCAAAGGATGGCTGGGGCTGCCTGAGTTGGCAGCCGCCGCAGGCGGGGTGTCGTTGCAGTAATCGGTACGGCAGATGGAATCCCCCCACACGTGCATTACACCCAGCCAATGACCTATTTCGTGTGTTAGGGTACGGCCATAATTATAATTAACATACAGTGGCCATGATCCCTGGGATCCAAATGAATATCCCGAACACCATATTCCATCCTTTAAAGCGGTACCCGTAGGCGAAAAACCCGGTAAGGGGGTGCCAATTGGAAAGGTGGAATGGCCCAGCAGGGTAATACCGGCATGTTTGTCTGTTACCCAGACATTGAGGTATTTGTTTACATCCCAGATAGTAGCGGGCATTGCAACACTGTCCATAAAAGCCATGAGTGCTGCTTTGGTGGGCATGGAAGCCGGGTCGGCAAATCCCTTTACATTGTAATTCACCCGGTCTATGCCTGGTTCCGGCAAAGGGTTTCCCTGAGGATCGATAGTGACCGGGCAAAACTGTATACCGGTATTGGCAACCAGGCCCGAAAAGACAGCCGGGACACTGTTTGCATGCACACCCGTTCCGGCATAGTCGTGGTTGAGTACAGTAAACTGTGAATTGACTTGTGCCTGCGAAAGATTAGGATAAGTACCCACTGCCTGTCCGCCATGAATAATATGCACAACAATTGGAATGGTGTAATTGTTTTGTTGAACTTTTCCAGTGGCCAGGTTCTGTTTGTATTCTTCCACCTTCTGATTAAACCAGTTTTCCCATTGGATGCCGGGAGCATCGGTACCACAGATAACACTATCAGCGGAAGTATTCATTGATTGTGCGAACACTTGTTTCCCTATCAGAGCAAGGCCAATAACAAACAGACTATTTTTGAATTTAATTTTCATTTTTACTTATTTTGTCAATACCACTTTTTTTTATTTCTGCTCTTATTAATTTTACTTAGTTCGTTAATTCAATGATTCACCACCACTCTTTCTGTCCATATAGCATCCCAGGTTTTTATTTGTACCAGGTAAATTCC
>JAHEYF010000026.1 GCA_023251755.1 Bacteroidota bacterium | reverse complement strand
TACCGAGCTGCACTTCCTTTTCTTCGTGTTCGTTCACTTCCTCGCTTACATCTGCAAACTCCAGCTCTTCATTGCTGCTGTCGATTTTGTAAACGTTTGAATTTTTATTCAGCTGTTTTAACCAAAGCCTCCGGGCAATTGAATAAATATAGGTTTGAAGTGCGCAATTCAACGTAAACTCCGGTTTCTGTACATTCTGATAAAGAACAATAATGCTTTCCTGATAAACGTCCTGAGCTTCCTCTTCCGTACCACTATTGTGCAATACGTGTTTGAGGACAATGCCATAAAACTTTTTATACAAGCCGGATAAAATCAACCCGTTGTTGTTTTTCATCCCTGCTATAAATTCACTATCGGTGAATTGTTTCCTGGTCATAAGCTCCTTGCTTAGTTAATACATATTTGGAATAAAAGTAACCCAATTTTAGCTAAAGCCACGGAACAGATCTGTCATTAACACAAAATTAGCTGAAGGATTGAAAAATAATCAACTGTTTATCAGTAACTTACAAATATAATTAAAAAATTTCTTTTTTTTCGGGTTACGTTTTAATGGCTTTGGGTATTAATGTTCAGATTAACCAATTTAAACTTAAAAAAAATGAAAAAAGTATTCTCAATTGTTGCCGTTGCTGCTATCACAGCTTTGGTTGCCTGTGGACCTTCTGCTGATCAAAAAGCAAATGAACAACGTATTGCTGATTCAACAAAAGCAGCTCTTGCAGCTAGCCAGGCTACTGCTGATTCGCTTTTAAAAGCTCAGACAGCTGCTGCTACTCCAACTGATTCAGCTGCTACTACAGCTACACCAGCAACAACTGAAACTCACTAAATATTTGTTTGTATAGTTAGTTGATAAGAATACCCTGTTCTTCGCAAGAAGAACGGGGTTTTTCTTGTGTCTAACTGTTGATGTACTCCCAGGCACTGGCGTAAGCACCTATGCTTTCGCAATAATCAACTAATTTTTTATAAAAGGGATTGGCGGCCAAGGTAGCAGAGTCGCCGATGATGACCAACTTTTTACGTGCACGGGTTAAAGCCACATTGGTTCTTCGGATGTCGCTTAAAAAACCAATTTCATTGTTGTTGTTGCTGCGCACAAAACTAATGTAGATGACATCCCGCTCTTCGCCCTGAAAACCATCAATGGTTTTAATAGAAATATTTTCTTTAAACAGGCTTTCAATTTCCGCAAATTGTTGTTTCAGTAATTCGCTTTGTTCCTTGTAAGGCGCAATAATACCAATGCTGAGTTTTTGTGTGCTGTTGTTAAAATATTGTGCCTGTAACAATTCCAAATGTTTCCACAACAATTTGGCTTCTTCAGGATTTGATAAACTAAGGCTTTCGGGGTTCAGTTGTTCGTTAAAACCACAACCCGCTGTATCAATAAACTCTACAGGTTTGTTCAATAAATAATCTTCTTCGCTGTAACTTAACAGGGTTTCTTTTACACTTGCATCTGCTTCCAATTGATTGTCGTAAAAAACCTGGTTCGAAAAATTCATGATGTGGTTGTGCATCCGGTATTGCAGGGTCAACAGGGAAGAAACATTTTCCTTCTGCATGCACTTTTCAAAGAGGGTTTCTTTTAAACCCCCGTTTTCGGCGATCTTACTCTTTACTACAGGTGGCAATTGAAAATGATCACCCGAAAAAATTACCCGTTTGCATTTTAACAAAGGAATCCAGGTCATGGGCTCCAAAGCCTGTGAGGCTTCATCGAAAAATAAAGTGTCGAATCGTTTGCCCCTTAAATACCTTGAGCTGGAGACTACCGGTGTACAGGCAATCACCTGTGCAGTATTGAACAAGCTGTCGCTGATGTAATCTTCAAGGACTATGGCCTCCTTAATACAATTTTTTGCTTCGTTGTAATACAAAGCCCGCTGCTGCGCTTCTTCCCTGCCAAAGGTGCGCTTGTATTTGCCGGCCATTCTGAAATACTCTTCCGCATTTTTTCGCAGGTTTTTTATGTCTTTGTAATTTTCATGCCCCTGCATTTTGCCGTCTAAAGTAGTTTGCATCAGGCTATCGGAAACCCTTGCCGGATGGCCCAGGCGAAGCACATTAATGCCCTGCTCGTTCAATTTTTCGCAGAGCAAGTCTACTGCGGTATTGGTAGGTGCGCAGACTAAAATTTGTTTTTCGGTTTGTAAAGTCAAACGGATGGCCTGCACCA
Organism: Bacteroidota bacterium; assembly: GCA_023251755.1. Taxonomy (GTDB): domain Bacteria; phylum Bacteroidota; class Bacteroidia; order B-17B0; family Aurantibacillaceae; genus JAHEYF01. The sequence goes on along the minus strand of JAHEYF010000026.1, from coordinate 48,599 downwards.
GGGTGGTAGTTTTACCGGTTCCGGGCGGGCCGTGAATGATCGCTACATCTTTGGCGGCAAGGGCTTTTCGCACGGCCCTGTTTTGCGAAAGGTTGAGCTGTGTAAGAAGTATGGATTCATCTGTTGCATTAAAAGTAGGTTCAACGCCCCCGTGCATAATTTCACGCAATTCAGCCAGGCGGTTTTCTTTGGCATTAATCACAACATCCAGCGCACGTTCCATTTCGTTGTAGCTGTTGTCGTCAAACTGGGTGTTGATGCCCAATTTCCCATCATAGACCCAGTCGGGCAAATCATCGGTATTCAAAACAATTTTCATGCTGTTCTTGTGTACCATTTTAACGGTTCCACCCAACTCATGCCATTCGTTGTTTTTATTACTGAACAAGACCACGTTTTTACCCGAACTAAACTGATGCGGAAGATTTAAAAAGGTTGTTCGTTCAACATCAATCTGAATGTATTCGCCGACAGTGTATTCGTTGTTTGTAATCACCACCGGGTACCAGGCCAGGCCATTGCTGCGCCGCTGGTTGATGTCTGCTTTTATAAACTGTTCCTTGAACTGTATATAATCTTCTTCGCGCTCAACTTTTAAAAGTTCTTTTAATTTTTTCAGCTGTTGTATTGCCCTTGCTTCCATTTAATTTTTTTTCTCGCTTAATACTTCAAATCCAATCACTAAATTCTCTCCCGTTTCATCGGTGAGTGTTAAGAGGTGTTTGCCCTTTGTGGGGTTTAAACCCATCTGATGGATGTTTTGCGTACTTCCTATAAAGGTATCATCCAAATGCCAATAAACAATATTTTGCCGGTTCCTGTGGGCGAGCTCGAACACAGTTTTGCTTTGCTCGCTGTTTAAATCAAGAGGTACGTATATTTTTGTCCCGCTTTTGGGGTAAATCATTTCCATGGTTTTTCCTGTGTAGCTGATGCAACCCGGTTTATACGGAGGGGGGGACGTGTAGCCGGGGTTTTTATTTTTATAATAATATTCAATGGCCGGAGGTAAAATAAACCAGGAAACATTCTGCATGTTGTTTACGCTTTCGCATTCGGAGTTGACTCTATACTTCGCTGCGAGATCGAGGTGAATAATTTTGTGAAAAGGGCAGGCCGGGGTTTTTTCACTGTTTTGCGGAACCCATTCTTTTTTTGTTTCGCTGCAATTGACCGAAGCCCTGTAACCACTTTTTACACAAACAGGTATTTTTTTCATTGCAGAATAAGGCGGGCTGAACCAGGCAGACTTGTTTTGGAGCAATCCAAAAATTTCGAACAACAAGGGCGCGGCAGCCGAAATGCCTGTTAAGCCCGGCCTTCCTTCCCCGTCGGCATTGCCCACCCATACCCCCACCACATAATCGGGTGTGAGGCCGATGGCCCATCCGTCCCTGAAACCGAAACTGGTACCGGTTTTCCAGGCAATTTTTTTTCCACTTGCCAACTTTCTCCAGGAGGCGTCAATGTCGGGCCTCGATACTTCAGCCATGGCTTCAAAAGTTAGCCAGATGGAAGCAGCATTAAATTGTGTGGGATTTTTTTGAGGAAAGTCTTTGTTGTTGACGTTCTTATCGGCAACATAATTCAGGGCACGGAAATCATGCCGGAAATAGTTGCCGTCGTAAGTGTTGTAATGTTTGAGTGTGCGGGCCATGGAAGCATAAATGCCCACCATGTCTGCTAATTTCCCTTCGGCCCCACCCAGTATAATAGACATTCCGTAATGACCGGCCGGTCTGGTGATGGTGGATAAACCCAATTGTTTGAGTTGGCTGTGAAATTTTTCGAGCCCGTATTGTTGCAGCATTTTTACAGCGGGAATATTTAAACTGCGGGCCAGCGCCCGTTTGGCCGGTACGGCACCATCGTAAGTGAGGTTAAAATTTTGAGGAGTAAAGCCACCTATCTGTGTGGGAATGTCGGGGATTAACATACCGGGCAACAAGTCCCCGTCGTTGAGCATACTGCAATACAAATAAGGCTTTAATAAACTTCCTGTGCTGCGCGGGGCAGTAATGATATCTACATCATTGCCATGATCTTCTTTGCTGATGGCCGGTGTATTGCCTAAGTAACAGATAATATTACCGGTATTGACTTCGGCCACTATCACTGCTGCATTGTGTATTTCGTTGGCTTTTAAAAAGAGCTGGTGCTGGAGGCTAATGTCGTTTACCTGTTTTTGCAGTGCAAGGTCGATGGTGCTTTGTACCCTTTGCCCCTCGCCGTTTTCGGCAATGTAACGGTTTAATAAATGCGGGGTGTTTTGTGGAATAGGGAAAGCCAGTGGAGGCAATTCTTCCTGCAAAGACAAGTCCAAAGTTTCTTTGTCAATAATATTTAAGCTATACAAATTAGTTAAAAGTCGGTTTCTTTTATTTTTAAGGGCGGTTTGATTTTTACCCGGATAGATTAGGCCTGGTGCATTGGGCAATACGGCTAATGTTGCCGATTCGGCCCAGGACAATTTATTAGGACTACGACCGAAATACCTCCAGGAAGCGGCCTCCAGCCCTACACTGTTTCCACCAAAAGGGGCATGGGCGCAATAATAGGAAAGTATGTCCAACTTGTTTGTGCTGAGTTCAAGACGGAGGGCCATTAGTATTTCCATTAATTTTTCGGTATAGCTCCGTTTGCGGTTTTTGCGCGCCAGGCGGATGACCTGCATAGTAATAGTACTTCCTCCGCTGATTACTTTTTTACTTTTTATATTTTGCGTAAATGCCCTTGTTATAGATAAGGGGTTGACACCATAATGCCAGAAAAATTTTTTGTCTTCAAACACTAAAAGGCATTGCATGAATTTGATGGGAATGATTTTATTTTCAGGGAAACGCCATTGTTTATCTTTGGCTATTTTCGCAGAAATAATATCTCCGTTTTTATCCAGCAATACGGTGGAGCAGGGATCGGTGAACAAAGGCCTGGGCAGACAAAAAATAAACCAGGTGCAAAAAACCAGCGCGACAATGCTTAAATAAAATCTTTTTTTTCGGAACAACAGTTTGCCTTTGAACATAGCTTTACTGTTTAAGCATTTTTTTTGACGGTTGTTTAGAAAAGTAATCGCGCCGCAATTGGCCGGCTGTTTTTTTACTTCCGTCGTGGCTCCAGCCCGGAGGGCCAAATACATACATGAGCTTGTGTTTTAAAGTCACCGGTTTTTTAAGGTCCTGTAATATGTTTTTCCATTCGTGAAAAACAACAGTGGCTGGATGATGCGATTGAATATTTTCGGTTAAACCGTATTTTACCTTTTCTGTTTCTTCTTCCCTGGCAAAGGTGCCAAAGAGTTTGTCCCAGATAATAAAAACCATGCCCATGTTTTTATCGAGGTAAGGAATGTTGGAAGCATGATGAACACGGTGATGGGAAGGGGTGGACAAGAACGTTTCTAAAAAACCCATTTTGCTGATGTATTTGGTATGGATAAGAATTCCATAGATCTGTGTGGCGGAATACATAAACATAATATCTTTTCCTTCAAAACCACACAGCGACAAAGGAATAAAATAAATAAAACGGTACAAAGGCTGAAACACAGAGGAACGAAACCCAACGGTTAAATTAAATTCTTCGGAAGAATGATGGGTAACATGAACGGCCCAGAAGAAACGGCAATAGTGGTCGACATAATGCAGCAGGTAAAACAAAAAATCCTGGCCAATTAATAAAACTACCCAGTACAGGTATACGTTTGAAATGTGTATGAACTGAAAACGAAAAAAGTAATTCAATACAAATAAACAGGCGATGCGCATTAAAATATCGAGACCCATGTTCAGCAACATGAGGTAAATATTTTCGACTGTGCCTTTGGTAGAATAATTTTTATGCTGGTGAAAACGACTGAATAAAACTTCGGCACCAATTACAATAACGTAAATGGGTGTAGAAATAAGGATAAGGAGGGCTTCCCTGAATTCACCAAAATCAAACATGGCACAAAGTTAATAGTTATCAGTGATTAGTTAATAGTTAATAGGCTGGAAATACTAAATTTCAAATTCTAATTGATAGCGGTAGCTAAGAGTTCGTTGAATTTAAACTACAAAAGCCTTTATTCGTGCATTCGGGGCAATAGTTAAAGGCTATAAGCCACATTGAGAATGTGGACGTGTAAAGGTTCTGTTTGTATCAATTGCACAAGGTCAATTTATAGTGTTGTGCCTTAGTAAAATGAACCAGATACCAGGGGTTTAATTATTTGGTTTTGGTGAATAAATAACGACATAATATAGCATTGTTGACTTAGCATTTGGCATCAACCTATTATATCATACAAGCCCCAAAACATCAACAATAATCCGGTAGTTGTAAAGCCATACATAACGATAGTAAAAGAAGTATTGGAATGGTAATTAATACAGGTGATCAAAAATCCAAGTATGAGCAGTGCGCCGCCAATTCCTAATTTTGTTAAACCACTTTTTAATCTGGCGGCCTGCTCTTCTTTTTTTAATTCCTTTAGTATTTCATCAATGACTTGTTGATCGCTGGTTTTTGCATGAAGTTTCTTTTCCACTTCTTCCCAATTACCTGAAATGACTACCTCTTGTTTGGCAAAGGCATACAAATTATCCGAGCTTTCATTTTTCATGTTACAGCAATTTAATTAAATCTGATAAACAGACAAGTCGTTCTTTCTTATTATTGAACAGGTTTTATGAAAAACTGATAAAGATCATTTCATGAAGTATTGAATTTTCCCTGTTAACCAGATCCTGTTAATAAAGTACAAACGGGCCAAAACGAATAATTGCCCAAAGCCTGCACTTAATAAAAAAGCTTCCCCGTACTATAAAACAAGCCCTCTTTTGGTTTTTAATCCCTGCAACTTTGGATTAAAATCTAAACCCCATGAAAAAGAGTTTCCTTGTTTTAACCACTGCTGGTATAATTATAAGCCTTGCCGTCCTGAGTTCCTGCTTTCGCATGAAATCGGAAGTAAACGAAATCAACCCCGCCTTCGGGCGTTACATCTCGGCTTACACCTCGGGCATGATCAGCCGCAAAACAAGCATCCGCATCGAACTCTCCAAAGGATACTTTGAATCGCATCCATCGGAAAACCTTGTTGTTTCAAAAGACTCCGCCTCGCTTGCCTCCATTGAACTACTACGCCTAACTGCCTTACCCGATTCTTCCCTGCTCGACGATATTTTTTCCTTTGAGCCCGAAATTAAAGGAAAGGCCCATTGGATAAGCGACCGGGTTATCGAATTCATTCCCGCCGGAATTTTACCTGTTAACCAGTTTTACAATGCGGAGTTTAAACTCGAACAGGTCATGGATGTGCTGGATGATTTTGAAACCTTCCGTTTTCAGTTTTCCACTTATCCCCAAAACTTATTTGTTAGCACTGATGGCCTGAGGGCTTACGACGATTACAATGTGGAATGGCAAAAACTCAGCGGCAAAATTACCACCTCCGATTATGAAGATACCCTCGCCATTAAAAAAACAATCTGCATCACTCAAAATGGCAAATCACTTGCCTTTAAATTAATAGCCGCTTCGGCCAATAACGAATTTTATTTTTATGCAGACAGCATTAAACGAAACATTAAAGAAGACAAAGTAAAAGTAAGCTGGGATGCAGAAAACATTCACGCCCTGCAAAAAGGCTTTGAAGATATTATTGTCCCTGGTCTTGGCGACTTTAGCCTTAGCCAGGCAAAGGTGATTGAAAACGAAGACCAGTATGTGGAGCTTACCTTCAGCGACCCCATTCATTACAACCAAAACCTGAAAGGCATTGTAAGCATCGAAGGCATCGATAATTTAACCTATTCCATTGAAAGCAACGTAGTGAAAGTGTTTTTACCCAACCGCATTGTGGGTACTAAATTAATTAGCGTTAGCACAGGCATCAAAAATTTTAAAGGCTATAAAATGAATGAAGCCAGCAACTCCAGTCTTTATTTTTCTGAACCCAATCCCCTCGTGAGGATAAAAGGCAACGGCAGCATATTGCCCAACTCCAATGGCCTCATCTTTCCTTTTGAAGCCATTAGCTTAAAAGCCATTGATGTTCGGGTCGTGAAGATCTACGAAAATAACGTACACCAGTTCTTACAGGTAAACGGCCTTAATGGTGAAGATGGCTTGACCCGTGTTGGAAAAGTAATTGCCGAGAAAAAAATAAACCTCGATTACAACAAAAAAATGAACCTTAAACAATGGAACCAGCATGTAATTGATTTAGGCAAACTCATTCAACCCGATCCCGGCGCTATTTACAGGATAAGCATAAAGTTTAAAAAAGAATATGCCCTTTGTGATTGTTCGGCAGAAGTCCCGGAAACAAACGATGCCAGCAACAATGAAAACCGGGTGGATGAAGACGAAAAAAACTGGAACGAAAACGATTGGAACAGCTATGGTTTTGACGGCGGTTACGATCACTGGTATTATTACAACGAAGACTATTCGCCCTGCAATGATGATTATTACTATGGCAAAGCAGTAAGCCGGAATATACTGGCCTCAGACATCGGCTTGATTTATAAGTTAGACGACAACAAACTATCACATGCCTTTGTTAGCAATATGCTTACAGCCAAACCACTGCCCAACACGGCAATAGAATATTACGATTTTACCAAACAACTTATTGCAGTTGGCACCACCGATGCCAATGGTATGCTGGACCTCCAGCTAAAACGCAAACCCTTTTTAATGCTCGCCAAACATGGCCGGCAAAGGGGTTACTTAAAATTAGTGGATGGAGAAGCCAACTCCCTCAGCAAGTTTGACGTGTCGGGTGAAGTGGTGCAAAAAGGAGTGAAAGGTTTTATTTATGGCGAACGTGGCGTATGGCGCCCGGGCGATTCCCTCTTCCTGAATTTTATTATGGAAGACAAAGAACAGCGTTTACCCAAAAACCACCCCGTAAAATTTGAATTGCAGGACCCCAATGGGCAAGTGATTTATCAAAGCACCAAAACACACAACTTAAACGGCCTCTACGATTTCCGCAGCGCTACAGGCACCGAAGCCATTACCGGAAACTACACCGCTGTGGCCAGGGTAGGCAATAGGGCCTTTACGCAAAGCCTGAAGATTGAAACAGTAAAACCCAACCGCTTAAAAATATACATGGACTTTGACAAAGGTAAGATAAACGATAGCCTGGCTAAGCTCGAAGTTAAATGGCTGCACGGAGCCATTGCTAAAAACCTGCATGCAACGGTGAATGTATCCGTTAACCAAACCAAAACTACCTTCGAAAAATATCCTTCTTATGTTTTCGATTCACCCATACGAAATTTTTATTCCGATGCCGACCTGGTGTTTGATGGTAAGCTCAACGAAGAAGGTACAGCCGGTATCAAAACCTCCCTTGCTGTTGGGCAAACAGCCCCCGGTATGTTAAAGGCTACCTACATTACCAAAGTATTTGAAGAGGGTGGCGATTTTAGTATCGACCGCTACAGCACACCTTACTCTCCGTATAAAACCTACGTTGGTATACAGCTGCCCCAAACTAAAAGTTATGATAACACTTATGAAACCGGGCAGACTTATTCGTTTGATATAGCCACTGTTGACGCCAAAGGAAAACCTGTAAGCACGAATAAATTGCAGGTAAAGGTTTACAAAATTCAATGGCGCTGGTGGTACGAAAAAAACAGGGAGGAAGACCTTTCCAGTTATATCTCCCGTGCAGGTACCATTGTAATGAAAGACACCCTTATTAAAACAACAGCAGGCAAAGGCCTCTTTAAGTTCCGCATCAACTATCCCGAGTACGGACGTTATTTAATAACCGTGAGCGACATAGAAGGCGGGCACGAAACGGGGCAGGTTGTGTACATCGACTGGCCCTACTGGAGCCGCGCCAACCGCAGCTCCAGCGAAAACGCCAACATGCTGAACTTTGCCTGCGACAAAGAAAAATACACCACAGGAGAAAACATTAAATTGTCTTTCCCTTCCCCGTCAGACGGTATGGCTTTGGTAAGCGTTGAATCGGGAACAAGGGTGATTAAAAAATTCTGGATACCGACTAAAAAAGGGGAAACAGTCTACCAGTTTCCGGCCACTGCCGACATGGCCCCCAATGCTTATATACACGTAAGTTTAATTCAACCTCACGCCAGCACCAAAAACGATTTGCCTATCCGCATGTATGGCGTAGTACCTGTACTGGTAGATGATCCGGCTACACATTTAATTCCCGAGATAAAAATGCCCGATGTTATACAACCCGAATCAAACACCAGTATTCAGGTAAAAGAAAAAACCGGCAGAAGGATGACTTATACTTTGGCCATAGTAGACGAGGGTTTATTGGACCTCACCCGTTTTAAAACCCCCCAGCCCTGGAACAGCTTTTATGCACGCGAAGCACTGGGTGTAAAAACCTGGGACATGTACGATGCCGTAATAGGAGCTTATGCCGGTAAGTTAGATAAATTACTAAGCGTAGGTGGCGATGGCGACGGCCTGGGAGGAAAAGGCGTGAAAGCCAACCGCTTTAAACCCTTGGTAAAATTTATGGGGCCTTTTCAACTGGAAGCAGGGCAGGAAAAAACACACCGTCTTCAGGTGCCCAATTACGTTGGTTCGGTAAGGGTAATGGTAGTAGCTGAAAATAACGCCGCTTATGGCAATGCCGAAAAAGCGGTTGCCGTAAGAAAACCTTTAATGATACTCGCCACCTTGCCCCGTGTGCTGGGCCCCGGTGAAAGCGTGAGCCTGCCTGTAGACATTTTTGCCATGGAGAAACAGGTAAAGGATGTAAAGGTAGAAGTAGAACTAAATGAATTGTTAAGCTTGGAGGGAAGCAAACAACAAAGCATGCATTTTGAAAGAACAGGGGATGAAGTCATCAACTTTAAACTGAACGTAGCCGAACGAACAGGCATTGCCAAAGTAAAGATCACAGCCAGCAGCGGTAAAGAAAAAGCCGTGCAGGAAATTGAACTCGATGTAAGAACACCCAACCCAAAAGTAAGCGATGGTTTCGAGATGGCTGTTGAGCCCGGCCAATCCTGGGATGCAGCAATTGCTTTTAAAGGCATAAGCGGAACCAACAAAGCAACCATTGAATTTTCAAGTATTCCATCCATGGGGCTGGAGAAAAGATTGGATTACCTCCTTCAATACCCTCACGGTTGTATCGAACAAACAACCTCTTCGGTATTTCCGCAATTGTACGTAATGAATTTAATGGAATTAAAAGAAGTACAAAAAATAAAAATCAGCGATCACATCAAAGCCGGTTTAAGACGCCTGCAGTTGTTTCAAACCGCCAATGGTGGTTTTGCCTACTGGCCCGGCGAATCGTACGACAGTGAATGGGGAAGCAATTACGCCGGACACTTTATGCTTGAAGCTGAAAAGCAAGGCTACAACCTGCCCCTGAACCTGAAAAACAAATGGGTGAAATACCAGCAGGAACAAGCCAGGAACTGGTCTGCAAACAATTCCATGTACAACCATCCCCACGGAAATGAAACTAATGAAGTTATTCAGGCTTACCGTTTGTTTGTACTGGCCTTAAGTAACAATGCCGAGTTGGGTGCCATGAACCGTTTGCGCGAAGAAAAAAATGTATCCATCACCGCTAAATGGCGACTGGCTGCCGCCTATCACTTAGTTGGACAAAACGAAGTAGCCCTGAGCCTGATTAAAGATTTACCCACTTCGGTAATTGCCTATAAAGAGTTGTCTTATAGTTATGGTTCGGATGTGAGGGATGAAGCCATGATATTGGAAACCTTAAGTCTGCTCAAAGAAAAAGTGAAAGCCAATTCACTAGCAAAAGTAGTCGCTAAAAACCTGAACTCACACAATTGGATGAGCACACAGGAAACCGCTTATTCCTTATTGGCCATGTGTGAATACGCCGGCGTAAAAGAAAACCACGGGGAAATGAATTTTAGCTATGCACTGAACGGAGGCGCCGAAACAGAAAAACTCGTAAAAAAGAACCTGGCACAGGTAAAATATACCGATGCAGACATCAGCGGTAAAAGCACAGTGTCGGTTAAAAACAAAGGGCAGGGCACCTTGTTTGCCAAAGTAATGGTAGAGGGCATTCCTTTAATAGGCGACAAAACAGCCAGTGCCAAAGACCTTAAAATGGAAGTTGTCTACAGGAACATGAAAGGCCAAAGCATTGAACCCGATAAGATACAACAGGGTACAGACTTTATCGCTGTAGTTACTATCTCCAACCCTGGTACAAAAGGGCAGTTAAAAGAAATGGCCCTTAACCAGGTATTCCCAAGTGGCTGGGAAATACACAACAGCCGCATGGATGAAACAGGAACAGCAAATGCTGCAAGGCACCAGGACATAAGAGACGACAGGGTGTACAGCTATTACGAACTGGCTGCAAACACCAGCAAAACATTTGTAATTCAGCTGAACGCCACTTACCTCGGAAAGTTTTATTTGCCTACTCTGTATAGCGAAGCCATGTACGACAACCTCATCAATGCCAGGGTTCCAGGCCGCTGGGTGGAAGTGGTGAAAGAAACAGGGACTGTTGCACGGAATTAGCTGATGGGGGAGACAGGTAAATGAAAAGCTGATTGGTATTGATGATTAGCTGATTTGAAGATGGGGAAACAGGTAAATAAACCCTGAACATTTTAAATAACCGAGATCCGCTCCCCCTTGTGTGTTAGCTTGTGGGCAAGGGAAGGGGGGTGTGAAAGGTCACGCGTGGCAGGGGGATGTAAGGATTAGCTGATTGATTTGAAAATTTGAAGATGAAATTCAACTTAAACAAAAACCTGTCAGGTTTTACGTGCCGCAATAAGAGTGTTTTTTGAGTGTGCATCTGGTGAGAGTTGCAGGGAGGTTTTATTAGGTTTCCTCTCTGCATTTTCTCCTTTCATGAAATAACTGAATTACAATTTAAGAATGATAAAAATTATTTTGCCAATATTCTTTCATCTGTTGTTAGCCCGAACAGTGTGTGCACAATATCCTTTTGATAAATATCCGGGGATAGAGTCTAAAGCCCATCTCAACTGGAAGGTATACGATCGTAAAATTGAAAAACAAAAAACAGATTATACTTTAAGTATTCCGGATTTTTTTAAGAATAAGGATACATTAACGATCCGGTTAACTGCATTTGAGAAAAGGGAAGATTCCGACATCCGCTTATTTCGAAATAAAACGCAAACAATAAAATATACAGATACCATAGGTCTGGAATGGATCAATATTCCTGACTCTTTGTTCGTAGCTGATTTCAACGGGGATAGTTTAAGGGATGTCAAATTTTACATTCCCAATAACGGATGTGGGGCTTATAATTATTATACCCATGTTATTTATCTTTTTCAAAAGCCGGATGGTACATTTTACAAATTATTGTTCACTGATTTATTCATGGGTTTTGAATACAGAAAAGAAAGAGATGTTGATGGGGATGGAAATTATGAAATTATCACGCAAACATTTCAGGGCTATGGTAATCACAATTACTGGCTGTTCAACCTATATTGTTTTGTGAATGGAACCTTAATCAATGTGAACTACAAAAATGATTACCCTATCATGGTTCAGTTGCTAAACCGCGAAAACTTCCGGATAACTAAAAACATATCCCGTGAAAAAATGAAAAAGTATGCAAAAGAATTCCCGGATGATTATAAAATAGAATGAGTACACTAAAATTATAGCACTTATGCAAAACAACAAAATGAAAATTCTATTTACACTGATTATAGTATCCATTAGCGGATACCTCTGTTACAGGTTCAGCCTGAACGTCAACCCCAATCCCGATCGTACAGTAGGGCAAAAACTGGATAGCCTCAATGGTGTATACATATATTACAACGGTGGTATAAGGCATACCGATGGAAGAAACCTTACGCCCGATGGGTATAACCTTGGCCTAAAGTACCAATGCGTTGAATTTGTAAAACGTTACTATTACGAATTTTATCGCCATAAAATGCCCGACACCTACGGCAACGCCAAAGACTTTTTTGATGCAACAATTGCAGACGGAAAACTAAACCCCAAACGAAATTTACTTCAGTTCACACACCCCAGCTTAAGCTGCCCAAAGGTTGGAGACCTGCTCATCTTCGACGGGCATGCCGGTAACCCATACGGGCATGTAGCTATCGTTTCAGCTGTAAATAAAAACAACATCGAAATCATTCAGCAAAACCCTGGGCCCTTTGCCAGCTCAAGGGTAAATGCAGACTTAAAACAAAAGGATGGGAAATGTGAAATTGATCATTCAGGTATACTCGGCTGGTTAAGGATGAAATAAAATCCTGCTACATCCTCAAATTTTCAAATCAACACATCTTCAAATCATTACAACTCCTCCAGCATCTTCATTACTTCGGGCCGTTTGCGGGTAGACACCGGAACATTACAACCATCGGTCATCATCAGGTAGCCCCCGTCAGTTTTTACAAATTCTTTGATAAAACGCGTGTTCACCAAATGCGATTGATGCACCCGGTAAAAACCCTGGTCGCTCAACAGGTCTTCAAACTCCTTAAGCGTTTTAGTGACCAGTAATTTTTTAGTATTGCTGAAATGAAATTCAGTATAGTTCACATTGCTCTCGCAACGGATAATGTCGCGGATGTTAACGATGTGTATTTTATCCTGTGTATGCAGGGCAACCCGCTCATGTACTTTTTGGGTATTCTTTAGCGTTTCGTTCAGCAACTGGTATTTTTCATTTTCGTTGAGTTGCTGTTCACGGAATTTTTTAAGGGCATGCAACAATTCATCCGGGTCAACAGGTTTTAATAAGTAGTCGATGGCTGCATAACGGAAAGCTTTAATTGCATGGGCATCGGAGGCAGTGATAAAAATAATTTTAAAGTTGATTTCTTTTAAAATGTCCAATAAATCAAAACCGCTTCCGTCCTGCATTTGTATATCCAGAAACAAAATATCGGGCTTTGTGTTTTTAAGAAGCTTAGCGCCTTCCACCACTCCATTGGCTTCACCAATAATTTGCACATCGGGGGCATAAACCTGAAGGTCTTTTTTTAAAGTAACACGAGCCTGTTCAATGTCGTCGATGATGATCGCTTTTATCATAGTTTAATTTCGAGTTTAGTGTCCATACTTTGCTGATTTGTCCAAACCCAGGGATTTATGGCCAATGTGCATTTTATAGCTATATAATCCAATGTCGTTTTTTAAGAACATTCGACCCCTTCGGGGGTCGCAGGTTTATAGCAACATGTTCTTTCTATAAATATACGACTCCTTCGGAGTCCAATGTTCTTAAAAAAGGCCATTGATATTTAATTTTTCATTCTTCGTTTTATCACCCCAAAGGAATCCTTACAATTACTTTTGTTCCTGTAGCCTCCCCATTTTCATTGTATAAATCAATGATCTCTAAAGAACGGATGTTCTTGTCTTCCTTCAGTAAATCCAGCCTTTCCTGCGTAACCAATAAGGCTGTTGATTTGTGATAGGTTTCTTTGCTGTTCCTGTTCAGCTCTTCCGCTTTTTTTCTTCCAATGCCGTTGTCGCTTACCGAGCATTCCAATAAATTATTTCGTTCAGAAAAATTGACTTCAATGCATCCCCTTTTTTCATCGATGTATTTTAATCCGTGTTTAATGGCGTTCTCTATAAAAGGCTGCAACAACATGGGAGGAATTTTTACATAATCTTTTTCAATGTTCTCATCCACATGAATCTTATAATCGAAGCGATCGCCGTTGCAAAACTTCTCTATCAATAAATAATTTTCCAGCGTATTTACTTCTTCTTCCAGCGTAATACTGCTTTGCCGCGAATTGTCGAGTATTTGCCGCATCAGGCGCGAGAACTTGGCTAAGTAATAACGGGCGCTCTGTTCCTGTTCTGTACCTATTTGCGACTGAATAGAATTTAATGCGTTGAAAATAAAATGCGGGTTCATTTGCAGGCGCAGGGCTTTTTGCTCGAGCTCCACCACTTCTTTTTCCAGCTGTGTTTTTTTCTGTTTCTCGGCAGCCTTTGTAGTAATGCGTTTTATCCTCCATTTAAAAACAAGCAGTACCAAACCACCAACAAGGAGGGTTACAAAAACAATGAACCACCACCTCATCCAGAATGGAGGGGAGATGTGAAACTTTAACACAACAGGTTCTTTGTTCCATATTCCATCTTCGTTGCAGGCTTTTACCATAAAGGTGTAATTGCCGGGACTTAAATTGGGATAAGAAAAAGTATGTTGCGCCGAAACAGGAGACCAGTTTTTATCAAAGCCTTCCAGTTTCCATTGGTACTTAACGGCATCGGGGTTGCTGAAGTTGATGGCTAAAAAATCGAAAGTCAAATGATTTTGATCGTAAGGAAGATCTAATTTTGAAAGGCTGTTCCAGTCGCCTGCAAACTCTTTAAACGCTGTATTGGAAATGGGTTCGTAAAATAATTTCACATCTGTAATACTCGTGGTAGGTTCATGTTCATTGCGAACTAAGTTAGCCGGATTGTATTTGGTTAAACCGTTAATGGTACCAAACCATATTGTTCCGTCGGCATCGGTAAACACCGAATTCTGACAGGTTTCGATGCCGGTAAAACCTTCACCCTTACTATAATGTTTAATCTCTGTGGGTTTGCGGTTTTTGTCGAGGTACAAATGATCGAGGCCGTTTTCGGTTCCGGTAAAAATATTGTTGTTGTTATCGCAACAGATCAGGTAAATATTAGAAGAACTTAATCCATTGTTGTGGTTGTATTTTTTTATTCTGAAATCTCCCTGGTACAAGGGAACACTGGCAATGCCATCGCCTGCGGTTCCCAGCCAGAGGTAACCGCTTTTGTCTTCGGTAAGGCAACGGATGGAGTTAGAAGGAAGCCCGTCTTCCACACTCAAATAATCCTGCTGCACTTCGCCGTTAATAAGCATCCCTACTCCGTTGTTTTCTGTACCGTACCAAAGCCTCCCCGATTTGTCGTCGTACAAGCAGGTCAGGCGGTTGTGCAACAATCCTTCTTTGGTAGTGTAATTAATAAGCGATGTTTGTTCTGCATTTGTTATTAGTTTATATAAACCCGAACCGGCTGTGGCTATCCACAGGTTGCCGTCTTTGTCTTTAACGATGGCCCGTATGTATTTTTTAGCGAGTTCGCTTATTTCTTTAAATTCAGTTCCATCGTAAGTATACAGGCCCTGCCCGTCTGTGCCAAAATAAACGATACCGTTATTGTCTTCCTGTATGGCTTTTACTTTAACATTGGCAAAACCATTTGCTGCGTTGTAATTGTAAAACCTGGAACTGTCAAACAAAGTAAGGCCCTTATCGGAAGTGCCAATCCACAAACGTTGTTTGCTATCGCGGAAAATACTGTAAATAAAATTACCTCCCAGCCCCGATGATTTATCGTACACCGTAAATTGTTTTCCAAAGTAATTGCACACTCCTCCGCCTGAAGTGCCGAACCAGTAATTCCCGCTCTTGTCCTGGATAATGCTCCGGACGTGGTTGTTGCTGAGCCCTTCCTGTTCTGTTAACCAGGAAAAAGTTTTGGACAAAGTATTGTATTGCCCCACACCGTGGTTTAAGGTTGCCAGCCAGACGTTGTGATGATTATCGAAATAAATATCCAGCACCGTGTGTTTGTACAATTCCTGGTTTTCATCAATGCGGTAAAAACGTTTGCCATTGTATACATACACCCCATCGCCATAAGTACCAATCCATATATTTCCTTTGGCATCCTGTTTAATGGAAGTAATAGAGTTCGTCATAAAACCCATGGACTTTCCATAATGCGTTAAATGGAATTTTTTATTTTTTTCTGTTAGTTGAAACAAGCCCTCCGAATTGCCGTACCAGATGTCTTGTTTGTCGTCGACCAGCAGGGCGTTGATCACCGTTTTTTTATCACCTGTTAATTCTGTTACATTCGTAAAGTCCTTGTTGTTTAAGCAAATTACCCCGGCATTAGTAGCCAGCCATTTTCTTCCTTTGCTGTCGAAGTCAATGTCCTGTACCCATATTTGGGCGGAATCGCCACGGGGATGAAAATTTTTAAAGCGTACGCCGTTGTATTGGCTCAGGCCATTATTGGTTCCTATCCATAAATTATGTTCGGCATCTTCCTTTACACAAAACACATAATTGTTCACCAGGCCGTCTTTAATACCAAAGCTTTTAAATTCCACTCCGTCAAAACGACTCAACCCACCACCCCGGGTACCCATCCACAGGTAACCCCGGCTATCCTGCAAGAGGCTATACACCTGCGATTGGGCAAGACCTTCTTTAACCGAATAATTGTGGAAGTTGTATTGTTGCGAAAAACAAAAAACAGGGAAAAGTATACAAATCAATAAATAGGTAGCGGCTTTCAAACTTTTGTGTTTTTCATTTAATCAAAGGTAAAAAACACTTCCTATTAAAACACCTGCGAATAATAAAAGCTGAAAATTCCTTCGCAGCTACGCTTTACTTTTGAGTTTACAAATGAAAAACTTTTTTCAACAGTACCAAAAGTTCCGTAATTTCCTTAAACCCTGGAGGAAGTGGATGGTGCTAACAGGCCTGCTATTGTTTAGTACCTGGTACATCAATTGCCTTCCCGATGCTTTGTTTAACGACAGCACCTCCACCGTATTGTTAGATAAAGACGGGAATTTATTAGGCGCCAAAATTGCCGGCGATGGGCAATGGCGTTTCAGCGCCCATCAACCGGTTCCCGAAAAATTTAAGAAATGTATACTCGAATTCGAAGACCGTAATTTTTATCGTCATCATGGAATCAGCATAAATGGTATAGGCCGGGCCCTGCTTCAAAACATCAAACATAAAAAAGTAATCAGCGGGGGCAGCACCATTAGTATGCAGCTGGCACGCATCATGCGTAAAAATCCGCCCAGGACTTTTGGCGAAAAATTATTGGAGATGGTACTGGCTACCCGTATTGAATTACGTTACAGTAAAACAGAGATCTTACAGTACTATACCGCCCACGCTCCTTTCGGGAACAATGTGGTGGGCCTGGAAGCCGCCTCCTGGCGTTATTTCGGGAGAGGGCCAGATAAACTGAGCTGGGCCGAAAGCGCTACACTGGCCGTTCTTCCGAATGCTCCCGGTTTAATTTACCCCGGTAAAAACCACCAGCGTTTGTTGAACAAGCGCAACCGTTTGTTAAAACGTTTATACGCAGCAGGACAAGTGGATGCAACAACTTTTCAACTGGCTTTAAGCGAACCCTTGCCCGACAAGCCTTTGCCGCTTCCACAATTAGCCACACATTTATTAGTCCGGTTAATTAAAGAGGGGCACAAGGGGCAAACGATATGCAGCAGTATCAAGCTCAGCCTGCAAAAAAAGACAAAAGAATTGTTGCAACAACACAGCGAACTATTACAGGAAAATAAAATATTTAACGGGGCGGTAATGATTACCTCTGTAAAAACCGGCAAGGTACTGGCTTATGTAGCCAATACACAATCGGCAGATGCAGAGCAAAGTTCTGATGTGGACTGTATTGCAGCGCCCCGGAGTACAGGCAGTATATTAAAACCTTTTTTATTTACTAAAAGTCTGGAAGATGGTTTGATTACACCCAATACCCTGATCCCCGATGTGCCTACACAGTTCGGAAGTTTTTCGCCTAAAAATTTTACGATGCAATACGATGGGGCGGTACCGGCAAGCAAAGCACTGGCCCGGAGTTTAAACATACCCATGGTGCGTTTATTAAATGAATACGGTTTGGAAAAATTTCACCGGGAATTAAAACAGCTGGGTTTAACAACTTTAAACAAACCCGCCAAACATTACGGTCTATCGCTTATACTGGGCGGGGCCGAAGCAAAGCTCTGGGATTTAAGCGCCGCTTATACCCACCTGGCGCAACAATTAAAGGAAAATAAAACAACAAACATCTCACTGTTAAACGATAAAGAATTACTAAAGATCAAAAAGAAACAGGAAAAAGCCAAACTTTTAAAAGCAGACAGAGCCTGTATATACAGCACCTTTGAAGCGATGGTGGAAGTAAACCGCCCGGACGAAGACGGGAACTGGAGGGTGTTTGCCTCTTCACAAAAAATTGCCTGGAAAACAGGTACCAGCTTTGGTTTCCGTGATGCCTGGGCCATTGGCATTACACCCGACTATGTAGTAGCAGTTTGGATCGGCAATGCCGATGGGGAAGGGCGCCCGGGACTAACAGGTATAAAAGCTGCCGCGCCTTTGTTATTTGATGTGTTTGCGCAATTGCCCGGAAGCACACAGTGGTTCAGGGCCCCCAAAGAAAGCATGAGTAAAATAGCTGTGTGCCGCGAAAGTGGCTACAGGGCTTGCGAACGTTGCGAAAAAGCAGATACTGTATTAATACCCGCTACCTGTTTAAACAGCGCGGCCTGTCCTTATCACCAGGTGGTGCATTTGAGTATGGATGCAAAATACCGGGTAGACAGTGAGTGTGAAGCGGTGTACAACATGAAACATGTGAACTGGTTTGTATTGCCCCCACTCATTGAAAAGTACTATAAATTTAATCACCCCGATTATAAAGAGCTGCCTGCTTACAAACCCGAATGCCTGGCCAAAATAGCCGATCGTTCCATTGCCCTGTTGTACCCCAAGCCCAACAGCAAAATATATGTGCCCATAGAAATTGACGGGAATACCGGCCGTACTATTTTTGAAGCCACCCACCGCAACATTGCTACAAAAATATACTGGCACTTAGACGATGCCTACATTGGCGAAACCAGAGAAATCCACCAGCTTGCCCTCAACCCTTCTGTTGGCAAACACAAACTGATGTTAATTGATGAAGACGGGATAACGCTTCAATTGAAGTTTGAAGTCCTGGGTAGGGATGTAAACTAAAACTTTCTTCCATGCCTCAATTAGCCCTATAATCCTATAGTTCCTTTAATTGTTACCTCTTTTTGTTACATATAAAAAGAGGCTATATGAACATCAACTCCTTTCGTTACCATACTACAAAAATTATCCTGTTGGCCATCTTGTTTTCATCAACAATACATGCGCAGGTTTATAACTATGATCCCATCCGGCAGAACAATTCGGAAACGAACCCTGCTAATTTAGCCCTGGAAAAGAATAAGCGTAGCTCCGGCTATATTCATCAGGGTTCCTTTTTTTTCAATCGCAGGTTTCACTATGATGCCTTTCGGCTGAGTTGGTACAATTCAAAATACAACTGCGGAATCGGCTTAGTAGTAAACAACACCCAGGTAGGTGATAGCATTGCCTATAAATATATTGGGCTTGGAGCCGCCTACCGAACCATATTGTTGAATAAGGTAAATGCAAGGTTTGGATTTATGTGCAAAATGCATTCTGTTCAATCTCCCGATGGAGTTTTCACTTATTATTCTTTCCTCAAAGAAGGCGAAGGGAATTCACAGGAGCGAATAATTGTGAATAGTAATTTTTCTATGTCATTGTCTACAGGCGGCGAAAGATTGTATGCATCTTTAGGGGTTTTAAATTCTCAATTGCTTACGCCTGGTAATTACCGGTCTCAACTATTCCCCGAATATTATTTTATAAACATAGGCGACTTCGCAAGACTCCTGCATTTAACTAACTGGCAATTATCTTATACCGGTTTTGTCAAAAAACAAGGGCTGCAAAATTCCCTTAGTCATTATTTTACTCTGCTGAATGAGTTGAATTTTACAAGAACCCTTAAGATCCGTTATGGAATGCGTGCCGGTATAAGCGACAATCAATACATTCATTGCAATCCTGTGCTAACACTCATCTGCCAGGAAACAAGGAAGGGTTTCTGCCGGAATTGCAATAAAAAAATAAGAGAAACTTTAAGTTGTCAATTGTTACTTGATTTCGGAATTGCCACTAATCATTCTCAACTTCCTTTTCAACCAACCAGTCAGATTAATATTAACTATCAGTTTTAACCATGAACAAACTATTGAGCATCGTCCTGTTTACATTGCCATTCGCCATGTTGGGACAAAAAAAAGAAATTGAAACAACGGCCAGCATCACTGATGTAACCGTTTACACAGCCGCGGCTGAAATTAATTATGAAAAAGAAATTATTTTACCCAAAGGAAAAAGCACTGTGGTGTTTAACGAGCTCACGCCTTTTATTGTAGAAAACTCGGTAAATGTATCGGTTTCTAATTCAGCTGTAAGTATTGTTACCGTTGCCGAAAGAATTAATTATGCACGGGAGAAAAAGAACATCAACGAACAGGTAACTCATTTACAGGACAGCATTGCAAAAATGGCGAGAGAACTTGGACTGCTCAAATGCAAACGTGATGTTATGGAAACCGAAAAAGGATTGTTATTTAAAGGCGAAGCCATAGGCGGGCTTTCTACCCACGGTGTGTCGGTGGCCGAAATCGAAAAGGCATCTGCATTCTTTAACAGGAGGTATTTAGAACTTAGCCGGGAGTTATTTTTCTTAACGGAAAAAGAAAAAATTCTTACAGCACTTACAGAACGGTATTACAACCAGATAGAGGAATTGGAAACAATTTCCATTCAAACCACTTCCGAAATAAGAGTAACGGTGAGCTGCCCGGCAGAAGAAAAAACAAGATTCAAATTCAAATTTTTAACCGCTAAAGCAGGATGGACACCTGTTTATGATTTTAAATACGAAGGTCCGGGACAACCCCTACAATTTATTTTCAGGGCAAACATATTTAATGCAAGCGGAATTGCCTGGCAGGATGTTTCCTTAAAACTTTCAACTGCCGATCCCATGAGAGGTTTCAAGCTCCCTGAAATAAGTGAAGAACAAAAAAAAGACGGCCTCATATCTAAAGTTCAGTTTAAACAAAGCGAATCGGTAAATGCCATCACCGAATATACGATCGCTCAACAGTATTCGATTCCTTCTGATGCAAAGTCTTATTGGATTGATGTAAACGCTGCAAGCATGCCTGCCGCTTATAACTACCTGCTTATTCCAAAACTTGATCCCTTTGGTTTTTTAATGGCGAAGATTCCCAACTGGAATAAATACAACCTGATACCCGGAGAGAGCAATATATACAACATGGGTTCTTATATGGGCAAAACATTTTTAAATACCTACGCCCAAAATGATACCCTGAGTTTATACCTGGGCAAAGATAAAAACATACAGGCAAACAGAACTGAAAAAAATATTCTTCATTCGCGTTTCCTTGCAGGAAATTATACTGTAGAAGAAAACAATACAACAATACAGGTGAAAAACAATTTTACAAATTCACTTCCAATTGAAATTGTCGACCAGGTTCCGATTTATACCAAAGATGATAAAGAAAAAATGACTGTAAGCGGAATAGGCAACGCGCTTTATGAAAAGGCCGACGGAATGTTGTATTGGACTTTTATTATTAAAAGTGGTGAAACAATAAACATAAATTATAAATATGAGATTAAAGCTCCCAAAGAATTTGAAGGGGGCGATAGATTTATGAAGAAAAAATTTAGAACAGTTTCTTGCCCAAGATTTTAGCATAAGCAGCCCATTTTGCTTAATTTTAAACTGTTCAGGTCTTGAACAGTATGACAGAACTGGTTAAAAAATTAAAGACAAAAGATAAACAGGCAATTACAGCATTGTATAACAGCTATGGCAAAAAGCTGTACGGCTTTGCTGTATGCAAATGGAACCTTGATGAAGACGAAGCCTGGGACCTGATTTATAAAACCCTGTATAAAATTATTGAGGTGATTGACCGTTATACTTTTGAAAACGAAAAAAAATTCAATGGTTTTGTTTACCAGGTTTTTATTAATAACCTGAGGAACTATTACAAGGAGAAAAAAAGCAAGGGCATTGAAACCGTTGAATTGGAAGAGCGGCATGAAAAAATTTTATCTGAAATAAAGGAAGAGAAAGAAGAAGAAAGTGTTACAATGCACATGATCTGTTTGAAAAAAATATTAGAACAATTTGAAAACTGGAAAAGGGTTTTACTTTTAATGAAGGCCCAGCAATTTTCGTACGAGGAAATTGCCCGATACGTGAACAAACCGGTTAAGCAGCTCAAGGTGTACTACATGCGGGCCAAACAGGTATTAACAGATAAAGTAAACGAATGCCTTAACAACAATGAATAATGCCGGGTAAAAAACCAATAAACGAAAACGATTTAAACGAATTGCTTCGGGCTTTATACCTCGACGAAAGGGCTGCTGTTGTGAATGAAGAAGAGGCGCGCTTTGTTATGGAACAGGATTACCTTACAAAAATTAATCCGGCCAAAGAAAAGGACTTGCTAAACAAATTAACTAAAAAGCCTGGCCATTCAGGAGGAAAATTATTTTCTCTTTTTATTCTTATTGCTTTACTTATTGGCCTGGCTTTGTTTTATTTGTTCAGAGCTACTCCGGTAAATTCAAGTCTTGCTGAGCAAAGCCATACACCGCAAAATGTGACTGAGAACGCGGCACAGCAAAACCCCTTAACAGCAAACGGGGTGGAACACAAGCCCGATCAAAACAATACTCCCTATATAAAAAATGCCGATACATTTGCCCGTCAGCTTATTCAGGTTCAGCCGGGCAACAGTAGTAGCTCATCTGCTTCAGGTGTACCTGAAAAAATTTCACAGGCAAGGGAAGAAAAAGTTATTCCCTATTTGTCGGATAAAGACAAGTTGCGTTATTCCAGGCTTAAACAACAAATCCTGCATCAACTTATTTCATCCGATAAAGCTTTGTATACACACATTGATGCGGGTAAAATTTTTTATGCCGGTAAAAAAACAATTGTGGATGCCTTTGCCATAAGAAACATGGGCATCAGCAACCTGGAATACAAAACTTTTTTAGCCGACCTGCTGATACAAAAAAGAAATGAAGATTATTTTATTGCACAGGTATTCCCCGAAAACTGGGCAAAGTATGAATATCCCCTGTTGGCCAACACTTATTTTCAGGATGAAAAGTACAAGGACTTTCCCGTGGTTAACATCACTTATGAAGGAGCAAAGTTGTTCTGCCAATGGCTTGAAGAAGAAGCTAAACTTTATATACAGCAAAACAAGTTAAAAAATAAACCCATACAGGTACGGCTACCTTACGATGAAGAATGGATATATGCAGCCCGTGAAGGTTACGCAAAAATTGCTTTTGAAAAAGGCTACAACAGTATTTATGATAGTGACGAAGGCCTGGTGGACAAATCGTTTGAAAGCAGGATTGAGCTGGTAAAAAAACGGGTGAAACGAATCGATACTCTTTATACCTTATACACCACCAACAAATACGGCTGGAAAGAAAATGAAATGATTGCCTTTTTCAGTAAAGCATTTAATTACAACAATACAGCTAATACCGATACCATAGATACGGAGCGTATGAAAGTTTCCGGTAAAATCGGGAGGGCTTCCGAAATGGTAAATCAACGAAACTCCTCACGTGTATGGCTTTCGGGCTTAAGCTGGAAAAACAAGGAAGATTATCTTCAATTAGAAAAAGAGTTTAAAAGCCATTTATCATCGCCGTTTGTGGGTTTCAGGCCTGTTGTAATTAACCCGGCCGATCCTGAATACAAAAATCCTTTCTGGTAATTAAAACATTAAATTGAGAAAATTAAACTTACTTTTGCCTCCAATATTAAAAACCAAATCATAGTGGCCATATCTCAGGAATTAAAACAAAGAAACCAGGACCTTTGCGAATTATGTAATGTAGAAAATGCAGGTAATGCATATACCGTAAGTCCGAAAAGCGAAGACGAAATAAAAAACCAGGTTGCCCTGTGCGATACCTGCCTTAAAGCCATTGATGATGAGCATGCAGGTTTTCACTGGAGATGCCTCGAAGGAAGCATCTGGAACCCGGAGCCAGCGGTACAGGCGCTCAGTTACCGGATTTTGCATAAATACAAGAATGAAGACTGGGCAGCCAACCTTATTGCTTCGGTAGACTTTGACGAAGACCTGATTCAATGGGCCCTTAGCGCATTTGAAGTAGCAGCTGTACACAAAGATGCTTTCGGAAATATATTGGAAACAGGCGATAATGTGGTACTAACACAGGCACTGGATGTAAAGGGAACCAGTTTTACCGCATCGAAAGGAGTGGTGGTGAAAAAAATAAAATTGGTATCAGACAATACCGACCAGATAGAAGGAAAGATAAACGACCAGGTAATTGTTATACTTACAAAGTTTGTGAAGAAGCTGTAACAGGGTATAATGTACTCTTTAATTTATTGAACCACATAAGGCACATAAGGACACATTAGTTTTGCAGTGTTTGGGAATGTAATTTAACCACATAAGGCATATAAGGGCACATTAGTTTTTGGTGGGGTCAAATGTAGCATCTTAACTATATACATTTCGTTGTGTCTTCCTCAAATTTATAATCACCATTGACTTTATATAACACCTTTCATTGCCATCCCGGTAATTTTGCTTATATGACCTTATGTGCCTTATGTGGTTCAATAAATAATTAATCCTCCATAATAACATTACAAAATTTGGTAACCCTGTTTTATATGAAGGCCGGTATAAAAGTAAAAAGCCACTGAAAATCAGCGGCTTTTTTGTGGGAGCTACAGGATTCGAACCTGTGACCCTCTGCTTGTAAGGCAGATGCTCTGAACCAGCTGAGCTAAGCTCCCGTTTTTGATTTGGGACTGCAAATATAACGGCTAATTTTTAATTCGCAAAAAATAAATGCTATTTTTTTATAGTACACTTAAAATCAAAGTATTAAATAGGATTTTTCAAGGCATCAGCTACAATAAAGGTACTGCCACCTATAAATATTAAATCGCTTGCTGCTGCGGATTTAGCTGCCTTAAGCCAGGCTTCCTTTACTGTTGGGTAACAATTGCCTTTTAATCCCAGTTGTTGCGCCTGGCCGGCTAATTCTTTTTCATTTAATGCCCGTGGAATATCTGCTTTGGTAAAATAATAGACGGCCTTTTTTGGTAATAATTTTAGCACACTGTTCAGGTCTTTATCGTTCACCATGCCCAATACAATATGAAGCTGACGGTAAGATTGTTGCTCAATGTTGGCGATCACTTCCTTTATACCGTCTTCGTTATGCCCTGTGTCGGCTATGGTTAAAGGTTGTTGGCCAAGCACCTGCCAGCGGCCCATTAAACCGGTCAGTTTTTTTACCTGTTGAAAGGCCTTGTAATTTGTTTGAGTATTCAGCTTTTTAAAGCCCTTTGTTTTGGCTATTTCAAGTGTTGTTATCACTCCGCAAAGGTTCTTAAGCTGATAAGAGCCTGTTAAATCAAGGGAGTACTTGTGAATGTTATTTTCTTTCTGATTTTCGTAAGAAACAAACAGGCGGTTTTTGTCCCAGGTGTAAGACAGAAGTTTGTTTTCTTTGTCTGCAAAAACAAGCGGCGCATTTTCTTTACGGGCTTTGTTTTTAAATACAACTGCTGTTTCGGCCTGGTACTGACTGATGACAACAGGCACCTTTTTTTTAATGATGCCTGCTTTTTCTGCTGCAATTTTTTTAAGGGTATTGCCCAATAAATTGGTGTGATCAAAACTGATGTTGGTGATTAAAGAAACGATGGGGTTCAACACATTGGTGGAGTCGAGCCGGCCGCCAAGGCCCACTTCAACAATAGCAATGTCTACCTGTTGCGAAGCAAAATAATCGAAAGCCAGGCCTACTGTCCATTCAAAAAAAGAAGGTTGTATTTTTTCGAAGTCCTTTTTGTACTTTTCTACAAAGTCTGTTATGTGTTTTTTTGGGATCATCTTCCCGTTTATACGTATACGTTCCCTGAAGTCGATTAAATGCGGGGAAGTATACAGACCCGTTTTGTACCCGGCCTGTTGAAAAGCAGCGGACAGCATGTGCGAGCTCGAGCCTTTTCCATTGGTTCCGGCAATGTGTATGCTTTTAAATTTTCTTTCCGGGTTCTTCAGTAATTTACAAATGGCGAAGGTGTTGTCGAGATTGGCTTTGTATGCCGCCGCACCAATCCGGTGAAACATGGGAAGCTGCCCGTACAGGTAATCGAGGGTTTGCTGATAGCTCATAAATAGTGACTATGAGCAGCAAAATTACAAATGAATTTGGTTTGAAGATCAGAATTTGAATACAATTGTAATGGCCAGGGTTTGTTCTTCTTTATCGCTTGGCGAAAGTTTAGCGCATAACACAGCCTGCCGGGCTTTTGATTTTAACATGGCGCTGGAGGTATTGGTTCCACGGCCATTCGGATCGGCCGCAGTAATGTTGCCCTGTTTATCTACTTTAATAATTACGACAACAGTCCCTTCTTCGCGGCTATCGTCGGCCTTGCAGGGCAGGGTTATCAATTTTCTTCCTCCCAGGCCATTGCTTCCATCTGTTCCGCCCCCTGTTCCTCCTATTCCATGCGTATTCAGGTTTCCATCCGGTTGGCCTTCATTTCCGGCTTCTCCGGAGTTTCCGTCCCCACCACCATTTTTCCCGGTGTTTTTAGTATAGGCGTTCAGTAAACTGTTGTTGTTTTTATTTTCTTTGGGCGTAGTTGTGTTTGTTTTTATAACGGTAACATTATTTTCTATCTTGGGTTTGTTCTCGTCTTTCTTCATGTCTACGGGCTCCCCGTTATCAGAAGTGTATACTTCTTCTTTACTGGACGATGCCTCACTTTTACTGGACGAGGATTCGGCCACCACACTTGTTGCCGTGCCAATTCCATCGCTCTCTACTTCCCCTGTACCTTCATTATAAGTTCCAAAATTCACCTCTATGCCGCCTTCTCCTGCAAATTCAAAAGGAGGATTGGGTGTTATGATTTTATACAGGATAAAAAACAGGAGAATTAATCCTGTTATACCCAATGAAATAAAGCCGGCAAGGACCTGGTTTTTTCTTTCTTCTTTTTCAGCTTGCACTGCTTCCATATTACTTGGAGTTAGAAGGTTTGGTGGCACATACCATTTTGCATTTTAAGCGGTCGCCAATCTGCATCACGTCAATAAAATCCTGGTAAATTAAATCTTTATCAATGTGCAATACAATTACTGCGTCGGGCTTGTCTTTTATTTGTGCAGACAATATGGTTTCCAATTCTCCAAAATTTACTTCTTTACTGTCTACAAAATATTTTCTGTCTTTGGTAACGGCTAAATGTATGGGTTGTTTTTTTTCGGGTGCCGGCTGATTTTTTGAACTGGGTAAATTTACCCGTATGGCATTGGGGCTAACCATGGTGGAAAGAATAAGGAAGAACAACAGGAGAAAGAACATGATATCGTTCAGCGAATCTGTACTTACTTCGGCTTCTTTATGTCGTTTGCGCAGGGCCATGTGTTTTGTTTTTAAGGATGCTTAATGCAAATGTATTCCACAAATTTATTTGGTGGGCTCGTTCAGTATATCTAAAAATTTCATTTTGCTATCTTCCATGCGATGGGCAATTTTATCGATGCGGGTGTTCATCCAGTGATAGGCAATAAAAGCCAAAACACCCACAACCAAGCCTCCTGCGGAGGTAATCATTTTTTGGTACAACCCGTTGGAAATAACTTCTATTTCAACAGTTTTAGCAAGAGAGATGTCGTAAAATATTTTAATAACCCCGATAATGGTCCCAACGAAACCAAACATAGGGGCAATACGCCCGGTGATGTTTAATATACTCAGGTTTTTTTCGAGGGCGTTTAATTCTACCGTTGCGGCTTCCACCATGGCTTCACGTATTTCGGCCATGGGTTGGCCAATACGACTGAGCCCTTTTTCAATCATGTTCGATTCAGGAGTATTGTTGTTTCTGCACAATGCTTTGGCAGCATCAATGTTACCAGCGTGTACCATGCCCTTAAGGCCGGCCAGTAAGCCAGGATTTTTTTTGGAAGCTTTGCTGAGTGTTAACAAACGCTCCACTAAAACGTAAATGGACAACACCAGCAATATCCCCAATGGAATCATCATGACTCCGCCTTTGGCAATCATGCTGAACAGAGAGAAGCTGGTTTCGGTTATTACCGGTTGTGCGGGCAGTGTTGAAACCACCTGTTGCGCAGCATTGTTTACCGCCTGGGCAGTATCAGTTACCGCAGCGTTTACACCGGTATTAATTTGCAGGAGTATTCCTAACATAAGATGAGATTTAAATTGTTACGAAAGTACAGTGGTATTGAACGAAGTAATGGTGTTGCAACAGATACTTTTAAACACGGATTTGTTAGTAGAACGACATGGGGCGCGAATTATTGTTCTAAGTTCTTCGTTCAGTGTTCTTCGTTGGCTGCTAATTGCGAAAATGTAGATTCGTCAATCGTCCTTCGTAACTCGTAATTTATCAATGAAGAATCTTAAACACCAGTTCCTTCAGCAATTCCCCATCATTCACGCTCGGGTTGTCAATGCCCTTGGAGCGGAGGTCGCATTCGCGCAGGGAAGCAAAAATAGATTTGAGTTTTGCCGTTCCATAATTACGGCCCGCCCTTTCATAGCCCTCCACAAAAAAGGGGTTAACGCCCAATGCCTTTGCTACGTTAAATTTGTTTTTATCGGGCGTAAAATGGTAGAGCAGTATTTTGCTGAAATAACCATACAATGAACTGATGGAAAGCACCAGGGGATTGTCTTTGGGGTTGGAGGCAAAATAATTTACAATGCGGTTTGATTTTAGTACATCCTTTTTGCCCAGCGCATCCTGCAATTCAAATATATTGTAATCTTTACTGATGCCAATGTTATCCTGAATATGATCGGTGCTTATTTCAGTATCGGCGCTAATGTTTATAACCAGCTTACCCAGCTCATTGGCTATTTTCGATAAATCGTTGCCCAAGTAATCGGCCAGCATTGCAGCGGCTTTGGGGTTGATTTTATAACCAAGGCCTTTCAGGTAAGTGTTTACCCAATCGGGCACCTGGTTGTCGTATAATTTTTTGGATTCAAAAAAAACAGACTTCTTTTGTATGGCCTTGGCAAGCGCGGTGCGTTTATCAATGGTTTTGTACTTGTGGCAAATCACCAATATGGTGGAGGGTTGTGGGTGTTCCACATAAGCCAGAAAAGGGTTGCTGGCGGAGGCAGACTTAGAAGTAGGTTCATCGTCTGTACCACCGGCTTTCGAAAATTCGCGCAGGTTCTGGGCTTCTTTTACAATTACCACCTGGTACTCGCTCATCATCGGAAAGCGTTTGGCTGCTCCTATAATAGCCGACATATCCACATCCCTGCCGTAAATTACACTTTGGTTAAACTCTTTTTCCGATTCATCCAGGAAGTTGTTTTCAATGTAATTGCTTATCTCATCAATAAAGTAAGGCTCCTCACCGCATAAAAAATAAACGGGCTTAACTATTTTTCGTTTAAGATCGGTGAGTATGTCGTTGAATTCACTCATAATATAAGTTTATACGTTCTTTTGTTCGCTTGTTTATTCGTTACCCCAAACTAAAGAACGTATAAACACTTAAACAAAAGAACTTTTTTATTCGAACCGGAGATGTTTAACCGAAACCCCGTTGTTCTGCAATTCTTTTAAAGAATCGATACCAATGCGCAAATGTTCGTACACAAAACTTTCGGTTACTTTTTTATCGCTGGCTTCGGTTTTTACCCCGTCGGGTATCATCGGCTGATCGGTAACAAGCAATAAGGAACCGGTAGAAATTTTATTTTTAAAGCCCACCGAAAAAATAGTTGCGGTTTCCATGTCAATAGCCATGGCCCTTACTTTGCGCAGGTATTCCTTAAATTCATCGTCGTGTTCCCACACGCGCCTGTTGGTGGTATAAACAGTACCCGTCCAGTAATCACGTTGTGAAAGACGGATGGTATAAGAGATGGCTTTTTGCAGGCTAAAGGCGGGCAATGCCGGCACCTCAGGAGGGAAATAATCGTTGGAAGTCCCTTCACCCCTGATGGCTGCAATGGGTAAAATCAGGTCACCCAATTGGTTTTTCCTTTTCAGTCCACCGCACTTGCCTAAAAACAAAACAGCTTCGGGGTGAATGGCCGACAACAGATCCATGATGGTGGCTGCACTGGCCGAGCCCATACCAAAATTAATAATGGTAATGTTGTCTGCGGTAGCGCTGCTCATGGGCCGGTCGGTGCCCCTTATTTCAACGCCGTGTATTTCGGCAAACATTTTTACATAGGTGCTGAAATTAACCAGGATAATGTATTTTCCGAACTCGTCGAGGTTAAGCCCGGTGTAACGGGGCAACCAGTTGTTTACAATCTCTTCTTTCGTTTTCAATCAAAAATGTTTTGGTGAATAAGCCTGTTCCTTTTTATCTGGATAGTTTTGTAAAAATAAAAAAATACTGCACTTTTATACCAAATAACTTATTGGTGTTTTTAACAGTGCCCTTGTCTATTGTGAAGCCGCATTTACCAGGACTTAATTTTCCCACCTATGCTTTTCGTATGAAACACGGCGAAAGTACGGGTTACACCATTTTTGACCCCTGCAGGAAAAAGTTTGTTCCCCTTAGTCCTGAAGAATGGGTAAGGCAACATTTGATCCGCTTTCTGCACGAAGAAAAGGGTTTTCCGCTTTCGTTAATGGCGGTTGAACGCTCGCTTAAACTCAACACTACTTTAAAACGAACGGATGTACTGGTATACAACAACAAGCTTTCTCCCTTATTAATAGCGGAATGCAAGGCCCCGTCGGTTGAACTCAGCCAGCAGGTACTCGACCAGGCTTTGCGGTACAATTTGGTGTTTGGGGTACGGTACATTATACTCACCAACGGGATCCGTCATTTTTCGTGTCTATATAATGAATCCGGCGAAACGGAACTGCTATCTGATTTTCCAATGTACATGAAACTTTAGCTAATTTGATGTTTAACCGCTTATTTTACCGTTTATCCTGCAAAAACTAATCTTAGCAGCAAAAATTCCGCTGTTTTATGCAATTAGCATGAATTGACGTGCTTTCGTATTGAAATTTTCATACATTTACCTCAAACTAAACTTATACATAATGAAGACTACTACCTTCATAGCGATGGGATTAGCTGCGTGTATCCAATTTGCTACTGTAGCAAATGCGCAACAATCAGCACCGCTAAAAGCAAGAAAACAATTTGCACTACCAGCAAAGGTTACCGAAAATGATTACACACCGAAAACTGTAGTTTTTAAATTAAAACCACAGTTCAGGAGTATAGCAAGCCCGGGCTTTATTCAAAACCCCGAACTGCAACAAGTGCTGAACTATGTTGGAGTGGACAACATGGCTAAAAAATTCCCGCACCACGAGGCGCCGAGAGAAAAATTCAATTCCCTGGGACAGGCCTATGCCGACTTGTCTTTGATCTATCAGTTAAAGTACACAAAGGATCTAAACCTGGTAGATGTAATAAACCAATTACTGGCTACAGGTATTATGGAATTTGCAGAGCCGCATTACATTTACCAGATGCACAATTTTATTCCGAACGATCCTGCAGCCAACTCTACTTCTACTTCAACCGGGCAGAACGGCTTTTTTACCCGTATACGCGCTTATGCCGCATGGGACTTAGCTTTGGGCGGATCGCAGGGAAATGCAAATGTTATTATTGGTATTGTTGATTCGGGAACAGATACAGATCACCCGGATCTGGCTTCGCAATTTGTACACAACGCCGCCGATCCTATTAATGGTACGGATGATGACAACGATGGGTATATTGACAATTACACCGGTTACGATTTAGGCGGTGCCGATTACAACAACGTAGTTGGAGACAATGACCCCAATATTATGGGCAATAACAACGACCACGGTTCACACGTTTCGGGTTGTGCTGCCGCTGCTACTAACAACAATGTGGGTGTAGCAGGTATAGGTTTTAACTGCAAATTACTCCCGGTGAAATGCGCTGCCGATAACGATACCCGCGGAACAGGTGGGGCTGGTTATATTATTGCCGGTTACGAAGGCATTACATATGCTTCTGACCACGGAGCAAAAATTATTAATTGCTCCTGGGGCGGTCCTGGTGGAGGTTCTTTCGGACAAACCATCATTAATTATGCTACCGTAAATAAAAATGTACTGGTTGTTGCTTCAGCCGGTAATTCTAATTTAGATGAACAGAATTTCCCGGCTTCCTATAATTATGTGCTTTCTGTTGCGGCTACCAATGCCTCTAACGACAACAAAGCCTCTTTTTCAACCTATCATTATTCGGTAGACATCAGTACACCAGGCAATGCAATTTATGCCACTGTTTGGAACAATTCCTATACCACCATGAGCGGAACATCCATGTCTTCGCCTATTACAGCAGGTGGTGCAGGATTGGTACAATCAAAATACAATTACACCAATGCCCTGCAAATAGGACAACGCCTTAAACAGACTTCCGATAATCACTATACTTCCGGGCCAAACATTACCGGTTCGGGTAATACAGGCAGTGCTTACCAAAACAGGTTGGGAAAAGGCCGTATGAACTTGCAACGCGCACTTACTGATCCAACTGCCCCATCGGTAGTATTTGCCAACGATGTTGAAGTAGACCACAACGACAACGTTATTGTTATTGGCGATACTATATTTATGACCGGTGATTTTGTGAACTACCTTGACCCTACTACCAATTTAACCGCTACGGTTACTGCGGTTGCGGGAGCCACTTATGTTACTTCGGTTGACAATACCACTTCGCTTGGTGTTATTGCTACCCTGGCTACCAAAAACAACAACGCCGATCCTTTCAGATTTAAAATAAACGCAGGTACACCACAAAACGCTACCATTACTTTTAAAGTTACTTTAACCGATGGCACCTACACCGATAGTTATTTTGTGAATGTAATTGTAAACGTGGATTACATTAACATTGCCATTAACGATGTGGCCACTTCTATTACCAGCAAAGGTAAAATAGGTTACAATGCCGATGGGCAGCAACAAGGTTTGGGCTTTACCTACATGGGTACTAATTTATTGTACGAAGCAGGTTTAATGATCGGCTCATCTGCCACAGCTGTTTCCGATTGTTTCCGTGGTTCTACAGCCTCAACTTCTGATGTAGACTTTCAATCGCTTGTAGTCGTAAGCAAAGCCATACCAAGTGTAAAATCCGACTTTGATGCACATGGCCGTTTTAACGATGTGCCTGCAAGCCCGACTCAAAAATTAGTGGTTTCGCACTCTGCTTATGCCTGGAGCTCTGTTGGAAACAGAAAATATGTAATTGTTGAATACGTGATTAAAAATAGCGGTACAGCGGCTTTAAACACCCTGTTTGCAGGTATTGCCGCCGACTGGGACATAGATGCCACAACATCTGGTAAAAATAAAACAGACTTCGATGCCCTTACCAAAATGGGTTATGCATACTCAACAGTGGCCGGTGGTAAATTTGCCGGTATTAAATTATTAACCACTTCTGCTGCCCCGGTATTTTATGGAATTGACAATACCTCCGGTGGTGGTGGCGGTGTGGATATTAATGATGCCACTGATTATTTCAGCACAGCCAATAAATACACTACACTATCTACCAACAGGTACCAGGCCGGTCTTACCGGACCAGACGGTGGTGATGTGATCTCTGTAATGAGTTCAGGGCCGTTTAACATCAATGCCGGCGACAGTGTAAAAGTTGCTTTTGCCCTTATTGCAGGTGATGATTTGAACGATATTAAAACCAGTGCAGACAGTGCGCAGTTCCATTACGATGGTACGCATATTACCGGAATAGCCCAAACAAAAGACGCTATCGATGTGCAGGTATACCCTAACCCGGCCGATAACAACCTTAGCTTTATATTCAACACCATTAAATCCGAAAACATGGAAATAACACTGGTGAATGCATTGGGGCAAACAGTTAAAACAATTGTGCGCAACAACATGGCTTCGGGTTACTCTAAAGTGAATGCAGATGTTAGTGATCTGCCTACAGGCACATATTTCTACCGCATTAACACCGGAGATAAAATGACCGTTGGAAAAATTATTATCTCGAAATAAATTTTATTCTTGTTGAACTTAAAAAGAGGCTGTCTCAAAAGGATGGCCTCTTTTTTTATGAGTACAACGAAAATTATCCCCCTCGCTTTCCATATTCTCCCAACGGAGGTAATCTCCACTCTCCTTCAGGCGAGGAGCCGGGGTGAGGGTGCGGCGGCCTCCCCTTCACAATTGAACAATCTGGTTCTTCCTTGCTATGTTAAACCCATTTTCCAATATCGCTTTCGTTTGTTTGCTCTCCGGGTTCAACACAGGGTTGGTATGGTTAAAATGGATAAAATAAATCTTACTTTTTTCTTTTGAATCAAGCCCTTTAAACAAGTCCATACTTTCCACCACAAAGGGGTGGGGAATTTCTTTAATGTTGCGGTTGTTTATTTCCTCCGCATCATAAAATGTAGCATCAATAAAAGCATAATCCACTTTTGCAACAAGGCTGATGATGTCTGTACTCCATTTTTCCCATTTGTCTATATCCGGGATAAAAAGAACTTTTTTAGAAGGGCCTTCAATAATATAACCTACCGTTTCTGAGTATTCGTCACGGTGCGGAACAATCAAGGGTATAACCTTTATATTGGATGTCAGTTCAACTTTTTGATTGTTGGCCAATGGTTTTAAAACAATGTTGTTGAGTTCCACCAACTGGCTCCAGGGGCCATTGTTCTCCAGAAACTCTTTCATCTTGGGCATGGCGTACACTTCCACCTTGTCTGCATTCATGGCTTCGCGTCCCAGGTACATCAATCCCGCATAATGGCCAATGTGCGCATGTGTTAAAAAAATTCCGTCCGGTGTTTCTGTGTTGTTAAACGCAGAATGCCCGGCTAAATTTTTTGCCTGAGTTGTAAAATCGGGGGTGGCTTCAAAAATATATTTCTTTTGATTTTCGGGGTCAACAATCCCCAGGGAAACTACTTTCCGGTTTTGGTCGGGATGGGCGAACAATGTTTTACAACAGTCTTTTTTACAGGCTATATGTGGTGAACCTGCGTCCTGTATAGTTCCCAAAACTATTAACGAAGTTTTTTCAGGGATGGGAAATTCGTTTTCTTTTGCCTTTTTACTTCCCCCTGTTTTAATTGCAGACTCACAGGAAACCAAAACAACAAACAACACTACAAAAAAATTAAACTTCATTTTACCAAATATTTGCCCGTAGCGCAACTTTAAAACTTTCCAAACTTTAGAACTTTTTAACTGACTAAAACTTAATCTTTATTCCAAAATTCCTGAAATCGTCGGTCTTTTTAGGGCTGAAGTGATTGTGGTTTAAATCAACATACCTTAATTTTTTGAGGTCCTTAATTTCCAAAGGTACATTGTGCAGCTTGTTATCGTTGATGTATAGATTTTCGAGGTTTTTTAATTTATTAATGTTGTGTGGTAATTTACGAAAACCATCGTGTTCAAGGTGGAGGGATTTTAGTTTAGGCAGGTTTCCTAAAATCTCAAAATTTTTATCCAGCTTTAATTTTTTATCGTCGTTCAAATACAATTCTTCCAGGTTCTTTAACTCAGCAATTTCCGGGGGTAAAATTTTGAAGTTGTTTCCACTCAGATCGAGGATACGTAAATTTTGCAAAGCCGATATTTCCTTGGGTAAATACGTAAGATGATCATTCTGAAAACTTAAATACTCCAGGTTTTTAAACAGCGCCAGGTGAATTTGCATATCTTTAAACAACTGATTGCCCAGGTTAAGCCGGTAAACTTTTTCCGGTTCTTTTAATGCATCCTCTAAGCGTGTGTATTCCTTTTTAAATTGCGCCGAATCAACCTGGCCCCGCATCAGAGTGTAATTCAACAAAAAAATAACAAACCCTGCTTTAATTAAAATTGTTTTCCTCATAATTGTTTCTCCCGGTATTGTGCTTTATGTAAATATAATCAATTTGAAAAACATATAAATAGTTTTTTAGTTCACCCGTTTACTGGTTTATTCGTTAAAAACTTTCTAAACTTGTGAACTCAACTTTCTAAACTATAAAACCTTTTAACTAAATGAACAATATTGTAAAAGAATTCAACGAATACCGCAGCAAAACCAACGAGCTTATTTTAAGTAAAGACAACCTTGTTATTAAACGGCTTTATAATTTAGACAGCAATACTTATGCTGAAGGGGCCTTGTCGACTAAAACAAAAGAAATGCTTGGCCTTGTTGCCAGCATGGTTTTGCGTTGTGACGATTGCATTAAATACCACCTCGAAAAGTGTAAGGAACAGGGAATAAACACCAAAGAAATGTACGAGATTTTTGCTGTGGCCAATATTGTTGGTGGCACCATCGTTATCCCCCATACCCGCCGTGCAGCCGAATACTGGGAAGCCCTGCAGGAATAATTTTCATAATTTATCAAGAGTGTGGCCGAAGATAAAATAGGGAAGCAATAAAATTCCTATCTTCATCCCTTTGTACAATTGCCCATGAAGAGCCGGTTTTTAAGCTTATTTATACTTACTGCTGTACTTTTTTCATTCAACAGCCGGGCACAAACCATTATCAGCGGAAAGGTGTTTGACCTTAAAACCAAAGAACCGCTTCCCTTTGTTAATGTAATCCTTAAAGGCACTAACGCGGGGGCCACCTCCGATTTTGATGGTAATTTTCAAATCAACACTTCTAAAACCGCCGATTCTATTGTGGGTTCCTACATTGGTTACAAACGTTTTGCAGCACCAATAAAAAACGGTGTTTCTCAAACAATTAACATTCCGCTTGAAATAATGGAAGAAGGATTTACATTGAACGAAGTTGTGATCAACCCGGGCGAAAACCCTGCGCACCGCATTATTAAAGCTGTTATAGCCCACAAAGAAAAAAACAACAAACAAAAACTCAGCGCTTACGAATACGAAGTGTACAATAAATTGGAATTCGATTTAAACAATATTCCCAAACACCTGAAAGACAAAAAAGCCTTTAAACCCATCAAATTTATTTTTGACAATGTGGATAGTTCCAATTCAGGTGAAAAACCTTTTTTGCCTTTGTTTATGATTGAAACATTGTCGGAGTTTTATTACCTCGAAAAACCCAAAGCAAAAAAAGAAATTATTAAGGCCAGTAAAATTACCGGTGTCGAAAACCAAAGTATTTCGCAGGTAATGGGCGATATGTATCAAAACATTAACATTTACGACCAGGACATTATTGTATTTGGCAAAGACTTTAAAAGCCCGGTTGCCGATAACGCTATATTTAATTACAAATTTTACCTCGAGGACAGTTTGTTTATCGATAATCACTGGTGTTACCACATTCGTTTTAAACCACGGCGCAAACAGGAATTGTTGTTTAGCGGTAACATGTGGGTGGCCGATACAACCTTTGGTTTAAAACGCCTCGAAATGAGCATCCCAAACGAGGCCAATATTAATTTTATTAATGCGGCCAACATCATACAGGAATACACGTATGTGGACAGTACCTGGATGCTGAACAAAGACCGCCTGGTGATTGATTTTGTTCCGGACATGGGGCTGGGCCTGAAAAAAGAAAACGCAACAGGGGTGTATGGAAGGAAAACAACTTCTTACAAAAAAATCATCGTCAACAAACCCCGCGATAACGGTTTTTTTAAGATTGGTGAGAACATTGTTGTGGAAGAAGGGGCCACAAAAAAATCGGACGATTTCTGGAACACGGCCCGTCACGATTCTTTAAGTTCGAATGAAAAAAAGATCTATAAAATGATCGACACCATACAGGGTTTGCCCATTTACCATACCTGGACGGACATTATCACCATCCTTATTTCAGGTTACAAAACCCTGGGTAATTTTGAAATAGGCCCCTACAGCAATTTAGTCAGCTACAACAGACTTGAGGGATCGAGGCTGCGTTTTGGAGGCCGTACTTCCAGTCAATTCAGCCGCTGGTACGAAATATCAGGCTACGTGGCTTATGGCCTTAAAGACGAGAAATGGAAATACAGTGTGGGCTTCCGGACTTTTTTATCGAAAAAACCAGACAGACAATTGGTGGGCATCAATTACAAAAGCGACCTCGAAATTTTAGGGCAAAGCCAGAATGGTTTTTCAAACGATAATTTTATCGCTTCCTTTCTTCGCCGAACGCCCCTCAACAGTTTAACCCGTGTTGAACAAACCCAGTTTTGGTACGAGCGCGAATGGTTCCAGGGTTTCAGCAACAAGCTCACCTTTGTAAACCGAAAACTATCCCCGGTAGGTAATTTCCGTTATGATTATACAAAAACCAACGGCGATACAGCCGCCAAACCCTACATCCGTACTTCCGAAATTCGTTTCACCACCCGCTTTGCCTACGACGAAAAATACATTGACGGGGATTTTTCCCGGACAAATTTAGGAACCAAATACCCTGTGCTTCAACTCACCTACACCCACTCGCTCAAGCACGTGTACGAAGGGCAATTCGATTACCAGAAATTGGTGCTGAATGTGAACGACCGCATCCGGCTGGGCTCCCTGCTGGGCTATACCGATTACACCATTGAGGGTGGTAAAATATGGGGCACTGTCCCCTACCCGCTTATGGAATTGCACGGCGGTAACCAGACTTACCTATACGATTACATGGCTTACAACATGATGAATTATTATGAGTTTGCCAGCGATCAGTATGCCTCCCTTTGGATCTTCCATCATTTTGAGGGTTTGTTCCTGAATAAAATTCCTTTGATGAAACGCTTAAAATGGCGTGAAGTAGCCACCTATAAAGTGCTGATCGGCAGTGTAAATACCAAAAACAAACAGGAATTACTTTTTCCATCAACCTTGTATTCACTCAACAAAGGCCCTTACCACGAAGTTAGCGCGGGGATTGAAAATATTTTTAAATTTTTCAGGGTCGATGCCTTTTGGAGGCTTTCGTACTTAGATCAGATAAAATACCCCTGGGGAATTAGGGCTGGTTTCCAGATGACGTTTTAATAGTTCTTTAATTCTGGATTTAGAATTTTTTTAACGTTAAATGTGACGCCTACAGCTCTTTGAATTTTTATCTTTGAATTTTGAATTGAACCCTATGATTTTACGCACAGAAAGTATTCTTAAAAAATATAAAAACCGAACCGTCGCCAAGGATGTTTCCATTGAAGTGGGGCAGGGCGAAATAGTTGGTTTATTGGGGCCAAACGGGGCCGGTAAAACCACTTCGTTTTATATGATTGTGGGGATGATTAAGCCTAATTCGGGAAAAATATTCCTCGACGACATGGACATCACAGACCTGCCTATGTATAAACGGGCCCAGCTGGGAATTGGTTACCTCCCTCAGGAAGCTTCTGTTTTCAGGAAACTAAGCATCGAAGACAATATCAAAGCCGTGCTGGAAATGACCAAACTTTCTAAAAACGAACAGGAGGAGCGTTTAGAAACCTTAATTGCCGAGTTCAACCTCAACCACGTAAGAAAAAACCTGGGCGATCAGCTTTCGGGCGGCGAAAGAAGAAGGACTGAAATAGCCCGCTGCTTAGCCACCAACCCTAAATTTATTTTATTGGACGAGCCCTTTGCGGGCGTTGACCCCATTGCCGTTGAAGACATACAACTGGTGGTAAAAAAATTAAAGGAAAAAAATATTGGTATTTTAATTACCGACCACAATGTACACGAAACCCTTTCCATTACTGACCGGGCCTACCTTTTATTTTCAGGAAGCGTAATAAAACAAGGCTCCGCCGAAGACCTTGCCAACGATGAGCAGGTGCGAAAAGTATACCTCGGCCAGAACTTTGAACTGAGAAGATAATTAATTGTATATACAATTATTAAGTTGAAAGACTTAAGTTAAAATTTAAAAGGCTAATTATCTTCCTTAACCACTCAGGGCACAAAGGCGAACTAAATAATTTGTATGTTGTACAAGGTATGTTGTATTCAGTCTGTGTTAAACCTTCCTAATAACTCACCAGATTTTACCTTAGCTACCTTCCTCATCAGCTAACCAGCATATCATCACATTAGGTAATCATCAACACCTATCAATTTTTCATTTACCTACCCCTCCCATCCTCAAATTATCAAATCATCTCATTCTCAAATCCGGTTCTCCCATCAGCTAATCAGCATATCATCACATCAGCTAATTAAATACCTACTATCTCGGTTTCATTGACCTCTCTCCCTTTTTGGCTTTTGGCTTATTACTTTTGGCTTTTATTATCGCCTATACGGTTTAATATACC
Source organism: Bacteroidota bacterium (assembly GCA_023251755.1). Lineage (GTDB taxonomy): Bacteria > Bacteroidota > Bacteroidia > B-17B0 > Aurantibacillaceae > JAHEYF01. Next base: position 8,577 of record JAHEYF010000026.1, on the reverse strand, counting down.
TGTCTCCCCATCAGCTAATCAGCATTCAAGCTATCAGATTTAATTTACCTGCCTCCTCCAACTTAAGCGCCCGTTGAAAACCGTGATTGAACCCCGCTTTAAACCATTCCAAAAAGGTTCTGCCCTCCTTACCTACTCTTTCCATTCTGATTAAGCTTTAAAAGCCTTCCTGAATATTAATTGCTTTTAGCTCATATAGTATTTGGGGTTTATTTTTTGAAGCCCTGAATTGCTTGATCTATTGTCGCAGTTGCCATATCATGCAATAGCTGAATCTTGGTGCAGGTCTATTACAAAATTTGTTTTATCCATCACCTAATTAATTTTAGAGTATGGCCATAAGCAGGTCTCAAAAATTTACATCTCCACCCAAAGAGCTTAAATTGTTTTCTGTTTCATAGGCCACGGCCTTCCCAAAATCCTCCACTGTTTTAAAACAAAAATTACTGGTTAATTAGCGTGGCCACTGAGCAAAAGTAATTTTCTCCCTCCTCGCCAGGGTGGTTCAATATTCATCTAAATGCTGTCATTATTAATTACTTCTTGAACCTTTTCTTTATCAAAAAAAGCTTATGCTTAATATAATGCTGATCTTCTGTCCCCTATCTGTGTGCAAATAATCAACACAAAGCACTGACTCTGGTATTTTACATTACGAAAACTTCTTTGACGCATAAGGCGGCACCACAAAAATTTATGAAGAGACTTTCCCGGCTATAACTGAAATGGGGTGAAAAGAAGTGTCCGAACGAAACACATTGCAAATGTTCTGGTGGAGGAAGTGGTTTTCATTCCTGATAATAATTTTCGAAATAGAAAATAAAAAGGCCTACAGGGTTTGCAATTCAAATACAGATGAATGGTTTGATTATGGAATACGGTGGGAAGGGCTGCTTGAATTGATTACGATTGCCTGATGGGTTTAACACATTCAGCAGATTAGCATCATACAAGCCAGGGGATTCTGATTGGCAATAAGGCTAAATTGAATTGCTCAGAGCCCGTAGGTATGCGGAAGATATTTCTATTGGATCAATATCCGCTTGTTGAGAAGAATCGAGGCAAAATGCTATGGTTACTACACCTCGACTCCGCTCGGTGTACGGGAATCGGAATATCCACATAGGAATTAGAATATCTGCCTGTCGAGAAAAGCCGGAACGCCTTGTTTCACGTGAAACATATCCACCTTCAGTGGGGGGAATTTTCATCTTAAATTCTGGATTTATCGTTTTCTAAAAACGTATATCTGGCTTGAAAATTCTTTACCGGTTTTATTTGCTTTGAGGTTTGAGACGAGGCCCCTGTAGAAAGCTTTTAAATAACTGATTGATCCGTTCTTGTATTTCTCGCTTAACATGGAAACATAAAAGGAATCGAAAACCATTGGCAAAGTCTTTTCCAATTTAAAACCCTGCTTGTCCAACAAAGCTTCCATGTCTTTTGGCGTGAAATGATAAAGGTGACGGGGAACATCATAAGCCGCCCAATGGGCTCCATAATATACAGCATCGTGTGATGAGCAATTTGGAACGGCTATAATTAAAATGCCTTTTTCTACAAGATTACTTTTGATAAAAGAAAACAATTCATCTGGGTTGGACACGTGTTCCAAAACATGCCACATCGTAACAGCGTTTAGTTTAGTTTCCCCTAATTTAGATTGTACTTCTTCAAGGTTTTGAGACACATTTAAACCGTAATTTTGAATAGCAATATTCCGGGCATCCGGATCGGGTTCCACACCAAAAGAGTTCCATTTGTTTTTAGAACAGGTGTTTAAAAAAGCCCCGGTACCACAACCATAATCTAAAATTGTTCCCTGTTTACCGGCATAATGAATAAGCAATTGTAATTTTTTTATCAGAGTATAATTACGTACCCAATGGTAAAGCTTATTAACCAAGCCTTTCTTTGTATCACTATGCGAAACGTATTCTTCTGACTTGTAATAATTCCCTAATTCTGAATCGGAGGGGCGGGGAGAGGTAAATTTAAATCCACAGGAATTACATTGCTGAATAGTAAAATCCTTTTTACTTACAGTGTAATCTTTGCAAACCAGAAAGGGTTTAAACTGATCTGACTTACATATTATGCAATTTGAAACTTCTATCATAAACAATGTTTCACGTGGAACAAACATTTACCTCCCTAAGTAAACCATTAATATAGAAATGTCTGAAGGAGTAATTCCTGAGATTCTGGATGCCTGACCGAGAGTTCCTGGTCTTAGTTTTTTCAATTTTTCACGGGCTTCTGCCGAAAGGCTATTCACCTGTGTATAATCAAAGTCACTCTTTAAAACCAAATCTTCGAGTCGTTTTAACTTATCCGCATTTTCCTTTTCCCTTTCAATGTAGCCTTCGTACTTCATTAAAATTTCTGCCTGTTCAATTGTTTCATTATCGAACTGTTCTATCAAAACATTTACATCGTTGCAGTAACGGGCAATATCAAATATTGAAATATTGGGCCTGGATAAAACATTGTAATACCTTATTTTTTGAGAAATAGGGGCAGACCCTATGCTTTCTAAAAAAGGATTTATTAAACCTGGATCTGAACTATGGTTTTTAAAGAACTGAATAATATTTTCAGATTGTTTCAATTTAACCTGTACTCTTTCTAAACGCTCGTTGCTGGCCAAACCCAATTCATTTGACAAAGGAGTCAAACGAATATCCGCATTGTCCTGACGCAATAATAACCTGTATTCGGCCCTTGAAGTAAACATACGGTAGGGTTCTTCTGTTCCCTTCATCACCAGATCATCAATTAAAACGCCAATGTATGCCTGGTACCTGTTCAAAATTAAAGGAGCTTTCTCGGCACATTTCAGGTGTGCATTTATGCCGGCCATTAGGCCCTGACAAGCAGCTTCTTCATAACCTGTTGTTCCATTAATCTGCCCAGCAAAATAAAGATTATCTACTAATTTTGTTTCAAGTGTTGTTTTTAACTGGGTAGGGGGGAAGTAGTCGTATTCAATAGCATAACCTGGCCTGAACATTTTTACCTGTTCAAAGCCGGGGATCTTGTGCAGGGCTTTTATCTGTACATCTTCGGGCAAGGAAGTGGAAAATCCGTTTACATATATTTCAACTGTGTTCCATCCTTCCGGCTCAACAAATAGCTGGTGGCGCTCACGTTCCGAAAAGCGGGTAATTTTATCTTCTATGCTCGGGCAATAACGCGGGCCCAATCCCTGAATACGGCCCTGAAACATGGGTGATTTTTCGAAACCTGTTCGTAATATATCATGTACTTCGTCTGTTGTATAAGTAACATGACAAGGAACCTGTTTTTGGGGAGCCGGGTTTTTTGCAGTTTTAATAAAAGGTGAAGTATCGCTGAGGTATGAAAATTTTTCTGCCACTTCATCGCCTTCCTGGACTTCCATTTTCGAATAATCCAACGAACGGCCATCTATCCTGGGTGGAGTTCCGGTTTTCATGCGGCCACTTTCAAAACCTATTTTTACCAATTGCTCCGTTATTCCATAGGCAGCGCTTTCACCTGTACGTCCTCCTCCAAATTGTTTTTCACCAATATGTATGATCCCATTTAAAAAAGTACCATTGGTTAATACTACGGCTTTAGACTTAAATTCAATTCCCATGCCGGTAACAACGCCTTCTACCCTCTTTCCATCTTCGGAAATGATTAAAGAACGAACCATGTCCTGCCAAAAGTCAACGTTGGGTGTTTGCTCCAGCATTAATCTCCATTCGGAAGCAAACAGCATTCTGTCGTTTTGCGTACGCGGACTCCACATAGCGGGGCCTTTGCTTCTGTTCAACATTCGAAATTGAATGGCAGAGCGGTCGGAAACAATGCCTGAATAACCTCCTAAAGCATCTATCTCCCTGACTATCTGACCCTTAGCTATTCCTCCCATGGCTGGGTTGCAACTCATTTGCGCTATGGTTTGCATGTTCATGGTCACCAGAAGGACTTTTGATCCCATGTTTGCAGCAGCAGCGGCAGCTTCACAACCGGCATGTCCGGCACCAACAACTATAATATCGTACGTAGGATGCATTAATTTTTATAAGGGCACAAAGTTACTATTGTTATACCAAAGTAAATCAGGTTTAAGCTTTTTTTTGATTGATTACTTTGGTATCAAGAAAGTAATTTATGAACCAAAAAACTTCCATATAAACGAAAAACCCCGTAATCACGGGGCTCTATTTTTTCTTTAAACCATGTTCAGTCGTTGCAACAAATCGTCTTTGTAAGAACCGCCTATTGGAATAGATTTTCTTTCCTTTTCTAAAACTAAGTTGTGGTTTTCAATGGCTGTGATTTTATCTACACGTACAATGAATGAACGGTGAACGCGTATAAATTCATTGGGGGCCAATTTTTTTTCAATGTCTTTCATAGTGCTGTGAATGGTGTAACGGGTCAGCTCCGTATTAATCACCACGTAATCCTTCAGGGCTTCAATAAAATAAACATCTTTCATGTTTACTTTTACTAAGCGGCTGTTCGATTTCACAAATAAAATATCTTTTGAACCTTCCTTGTTTTCAACTAAGGAATAAAGGAAATCGCGTTCCTTTTTTATTTCCGAAACCTTTTTGTGTTTATAGATCGCCATTTCAATAGAAGAATGGAGGTCTATTTCTTTAAAAGGTTTTAATATATAACCATAAGGCTCGGTAACTTTTGCTTTCGACAAGGTGCTTTCATCCGCATAAGCCGTTAAAAAAATGATGGGGATGTTCAACTGCGCACGAATAATGTTCGCGGCGTCAATGCCGCTCATTTCGCCTTTTAACATAATATCCATCAGTACGAGGTCCGGGGTTTTTTCGCTGGCCTGTTCTACAGCTTCTTCACCGTTGTTACAGGCGCCAATTACATTGTACCCTAATTTTTTAAGACTGTTCTGTATATCTTTTGAAACGATGCTTTCATCTTCTACAACCAGAATATTTGTTTTCGACATATAGTTTATGTTTTTATCTAAGTTTAAATTTGATCGTAAAATTCGTTCCTTTATCTGTGTTCAATTCCATTTCTCCTGATATCTGTTCAACCAATGTAACCACTAATTGTAAACCAAGACTTTCTGTATTTCTGTAATCAATGTCCCGGGGTAAACCAATTCCATTGTCGCTGATACTTAAAATTACCATGTCGTCTTTTGTTTTCAATTGCACAAATATGTGACCCTCATAATTTTCGGGGAATGCATATTTAAGTGCGTTAGAAACCAATTCATTCACGATCAATCCGCAAGGAATTGAAGTATCTAAATTAAGGAAAAGATTTTCAACTTCAAAACGTGTTTTTATCCGGTTGTCATAAGTGTTGTATGAGTGAATCAAATTCTTCACCAGCAGAATGATGTATTCACTGAAATTAATTTCCGAAAAATCTTTAGTCTGGTACAGCGACTCGTGTATAAAAGCCATGGATTTAATCCTGTTCTGGCACTCCTTTAACAGGTTCAAAGTATAATTATCCCGTACATAAGTGGATTGCAGATTAAGTATACTGGAGATGACCTGCAGGTTGTTTTTTACACGGTGGTGCACCTCTTTTAACAAAACTTCTTTTTCTTTTAAAGATTGGCGGATTTGTTCTTCCGCTATTTTCCGTTGCGTAATGTTATGCGCTATTCCTGATACTTCATACACACTTCCTTTTTCATCAAAAACGGGTTCTAAAAAAATCTCTGCCCACTGGGTGTTGTTTTTTTCATCCTGTAATTTTACTTCAAAATGCTGCGACAATCCTTTAAATGCACTGAGGTATTTTTCGGTTTTTTCTTTGCGGTTTTCAGGATCAGTTTTTTCAAACAACTTCTCAGTGCTGTCACCGGTATACAATTGAAACACCTTGTTAAAGTTTTCGTTGCTGGAGGTGATACTAAAATTCTTGTCGATGGACCAGATCATGTGCGAACCGCTGTCGAAAATGGCTTTTAGTTTGGCGCTTTGTTTTAATGTTTCCTGTTCATAATAACGCAATTCTGTAATATCGTAAGCAATACCTGAAACTTCGATTACCTTTTTGGTTTCATCAAATATAGGGTGCAGGTACACCTGTCTTAATCTCTTTTTTCCTTCCAGATTGGCACGTTCAGTAACAAACTGCAGGCTTTCCCCCTCAAATACCTTTTCGTATTTGCCCACCCAAAAGTCGCGGTATTCTTTGGTGGTGATCCAATGTTCGGGCCTGTTCACGGCTTTCCCGAGTTCGGGGAATATGCGGTACAATTCGTAAATGGAATCGGAATAATTTTTATTAAACGATGTCAGGGCCATTTCTTTGTTCACGCTCCACATCATTTGATTACCACTTTCGAATATGGCTTTTAGTTTGGCCGATTGTTCGGTAATTTGTTTTTCGTAATTTTTATTTTCTGTAACATCATGTGCTATACAGGAAACTTCAACAACCTGGTTTTTTTCGTTGACGATGGGCTGCAAAAAAATTTCCCGGTACAGGATATCGCCCTTGCCGTTGTAATCCCTTCTCTCAATTTTAAGGTTTTTACCCTGTAGTACCTGGCTGTATATGGGGTTCCAATAAGCTGTGTATTCTTCTACTTTTTCGGGGGGCAGTAAAGAACCCATTGTTTTATTTAATTGCGGATATACTTTGAATTTATCCTGCACCACGTCTGCAAAAATTTTGTTGAACGAAGTCAATTCAAGGTTCCTGTTGACTGTCCATATTAAGTGAGAAGGGCTTTCGAAAATGGCTTTTAATTTTGCGGACTGGTGAAGGATTTCTTCTTCATTCTTTTTGGTGATGGTAATATCGCGCGATACACCCATGGAACCAATAATTTCGCCCTGTTCGTTTTTTAAAGCAGAAGCCGAAAGCAAACTGATAAAAGTTTCGCCGTTTTTTTTGCGGTTGATCACTTCGCCGCTAAAATAAAAATCGTCGCTGATGAGGTTACCGTACACCGTGTTCCTGTCGTCGGGGTTCGCAAACAGGGTAGAAGTTGGTTTTCCCATTATTTCTTCGGGTGTATATCCGAATGTTTTCTGGGCAGCGAGATTAAATTCGGTAATAAGTCCTTCTTTATTACTTGCACAAATCATATCGAGCGAAGAATCGATAATGAGCCTCAAGTAATTTTGAGTTTGTTGTAATTGATATTCCGTTTGTTTGCGGTGTTCGATTTCGCGCTCCAACTTTTTATTGGTTTCTTCGGCCACCTGCGCACGAATGGTTTCACGCTCCAATTGTTTTTGCGCCGTAAGGTCGTTGATAATAACCTGTAAGGCCGGGCTTCCGTTAAAAACAATCAAAGTCGATTTTACTTCTACTTCAAGAATTTCGTTTTTAGCTGTTTTTATTTTATACTGCTGGGGTGGGATTGTTTCCCCGGCTATTGCTTTTTTTATTCTTTCACGGCCAATACTCTTGTATTCGGGCAACAAAATATCCAGCAGCGAAATTTTCAACAGTTCCTCCTGTGTATTGTATCCAACTATACGAAGGGCTGCCGGGTTCGAAAAAATAATTTTACCGTTTTGATAAATTAAAATCCCGTTGGGCGAATGATCGATAACCGCTTTGTAATTGGACCATTGCTGGTTGATTTCTTTTTCAAAGAGTTTGCGCTGGGTAATGTCTGTAATAAAACCTTCGATGTACAACAGCTCTTTGTTGTGGTAAATGCCTTCACCCTTTTCGAGTACCCATTTAATTTTTTTCTCTTTTGTTACAATACGGTATTCTATTTCAAAAACCAGCTCTTTTTTAATTGCTTCGTTTACTTTTTTTGTTTCAAGTCCTTTGTCTTCGGGGTGAATAATGTCGGAGTAAGCAATTTTTTTGTTGCCAATAAAATCATTGGGTCTGTACCCGGTAAGGTCAATACAACCCATGCTGATAAAGCTCATGGTCCACTTGCTGTCGTTATAACACCTGTAGGCCATGCCGGGTAAATTACTAAACAGGTTGGAGAGGGTGCGTTCGCTTTCGAACAAGGCAATTTCGTTTTGCTTTTGCAGGCTGATGTCCCTTGAAATACCCTGTATTTCCAATATATCCCCTTTGTCGTTCCATACCGGCGAATAACGTGTTTCGAGCCATACAATGTTCTTCTTTTTTGTAAAGAAGCGGATGATGTGAACATCAGGAAAGTGGGCACGGCGTTTAAAAAAAGCTTTTGACCGTGAAAAATCAAGAATAAGATCGGCGTCTTCGGGGTAAGCTATTTTATTGATGAAGGAAGGGTCTTTGTAAAAGTTTTCGGGTTTGTACCCCAGTATTTTTTGTACCGAAGGACTTACATAAGTATAGGACGGTTTAGGATTAAAGCTATACCGGAACACAATGTCGTTGGCGTTTTCGGCCAGCAAACGGAATTTTTTTTCGCTTTCTTTTAATTTGAATTCATTTTCTTTTTCACGGCTGATATCACGGGAGATGCCTTCGAGGGCAATCATTTTTCTGCCCTTTTTTATTTCCGTAAAACGTGTTTCTATCCATATCGTTTTTTTATCTTTTGTAATGTAACGTATGGTCAGGTAATCCGCATTTATTTTTGTACCGGTCCTTTTTTTATTCCGGCTTTCTGATTCCCGCAACAGGTGT
>JAHEYF010000126.1 GCA_023251755.1 Bacteroidota bacterium | reverse complement strand
CATTAGCAATGACCGAAAATTTACCTTTACTGAATACGTTTGGATAAAAATGGTTGAACAAATGAGGGTATTTAATGTACCCCTGCCTTACCTTGCTATATTAAAAACCCGTTTGTTTGACGTGGTACAGATTAAAGGAGTATTGAGTAGAATAGAATTATACAAAGATTTTGTTTCCGATTTAAAAATAAGCCCCGAAGAAAAACAAAAACTGTTGGCCTTTTTAAAATCAGAAAACACGGGAACGGAAAATGCACAGGCGGGCGTTTCCATGCTGCAACTGATTATATTGGAATGTATTTTAAAACGTAAAGCGATTAGTCTTGCTTTCTTTCCCGATTGTTCATACATGGTAATTGATAAAAGCAAAGAACATTTATATACTGAAAGCGATTTAGCTTTATTAAATCATTCGCATTACATGACCGTTTGTATATCGAAACTACTGTCTGACTTTTTGCGTTCCGACCTTGCTTTTGAAATTGTCCCTAAAATACAATTGTTAACCTATCCCGAAAATAAACTATACGAAGTGATACGCACAGGGGACTATGAAAGTATACTTATCCAGTTTAAGGATAAGAAAATTAAGCACATGGAACTGAAAAAGGGAATAGATACACAGAAAAAAATTGTAGACATATTAAGCGAAGGGGAGTTTTCGGAAATTGTTGTAAAGAAACACAAAGGGATAGTTACTAAAATAGAACAAAACATTAAGATAGCATTTTAATACCCCTTGCAGGGTATATACAAGTGTACAATAGCGGCTACTATTTTGCACAGGCTGAAATAAAATTACAATTCGTTCTTTGCAGGGTTATTTATTGGTTACGTTTTATCTGCATTGTTTTTTGGCTACATAAAAAAACAAATTGCAGCATTGTTTTAATGGTTTACAGGACACGCACATTATACAAATGTGAACAGTCCAAATTACCCCTTACTACCTTTTACAAAAGGACAGGGGGAAAGATATGTAAACATGAAACCCATTGAAAAGGACAGTTTTAATAACTGTCCGAATGAATTAACCTACGAAAAATTAAAAACATTTAAGGGCTTTGAAAATGTAACCGAAGCCCAAGCAAAAAAAGAAATAGAAACAATAAAACGTTTGGCGAAAATTCTGTATTATTTATATATGCACGAAGAACGCAACGAACAAAATAAAAATTCAGATTATGAAAACGACAGAGATAGCGAACAATTCGGAGCTTGACCAGTTTGTAGTTTTTGCAAAAAATTCAAAATTTGCCGACAGGATAGGCGGGAATAACTGCGTAAGTTATGTACGGGTATCTTCAAAGGAACAGGAATTAGGTTTTAGTTTGGAAACTCAAAACATGGAACATTCAGAAGCCATTAAGCGGGAAGGTTTTAACTGTTTGGGGGTATTCGGCGGCAAGTACGAAAGTGCAAAAACGGACGAACGGAAAGAATTTAACCGTATGCTTAAATTTGTAAGGAACAGCAAACAAAAAATATCTTACATAGTTGTTTCAGACGTTACCCGTTTTTCACGTTCCGGTGCAAATGCAATTTATATAGCGGAACAGCTACGAAAAGAAAACATAAAAATATATTCTGTCAACAATCCGGCAGATACCAACACAGCTACCGGAAAAATGCAACAGAATATGCAGTTTATTTTTGCACAGTACGATAATGACCTGAAACGGGAAAAAATTATTTCAAGCGGGACACAAATGCTCTCACAAGGGTATTGGTGTACAAAAGCCCCTTTGGGATATACACAAGTTACCCGTCATAAGAGGTACAATACCGACCTGCCAGTAAGACAAATAATCACCATAAACGAAACAGGCCAACTAATAAAGAAAGCCTTTTACTGGAAAGCAGTAGATAAACTGAGTAACGCACAGATATTACACAAGCTGGAAAGTTTAGGTTTAAAGCTAAGAAAGCAAAAATTAGATAAAATATTTGCGAACCCTTTTTACTGTGGTGTGCTGGCTCATAACTGGCTAAACGGACAAGTAGTGGAAGGTAAACACGAAAAATTAGTATCTAAAGAAATTTTCTTACTTGCCAACAATATGAGGGCAAGGAACAGTACATGGAAACACAATAAAGATTTTGAAAAAATCCCTTTAAAAAACTATATGAAGTGTGAGTTCTGCGGGACTTCTTATTGTGGCTATCTGGTTAAGAAAAAAAACCTTTGGTATTACAAATGCAATAAAACAGGCTGTAAATGCAACAAGAGTGCAAAAATAGTGAATAGTGCATTTGAGGAACAGTTAACCCGATTTAGTTTACCTGAAAAATACGTAGCACCTGTAAAACTTGCATTTTATAGTTATTGCAGCGAAAAAATAAAAGAAAGCGTAGAAGACGTAAGTGTATTAACAGCCCGTTTAAATGAAACAGAAGCTAAAATAAGTTCCATAAACGAGCGGTTTGCCATCGGTGAAATTACAAGGGATTTGTATACCGAATACGGTACTAAATTTAAAACCGAACGGGCGAAAATTAAAGAGGAAATAGACGGGGTGAAACAAAAAAACTCGAACCTCGAAAAACGCATCGAAAAATATTTGCAGATACTTGTAAATCCCGCTCAGTTGTGGGTTTCTAACAGTTATTTAGGTAAATTGGAACTGCAACAATTAATGTTCCCGCAGGGAATTACCTATAATCACAAAAATGGTACTTTCCGAACCCCTGAAATAAATGAAGTAGCTTATCAAATCTCAACAATATCAGGTAGTTTGGAGGGAAAGAATAAAGGGGACGTAGGTCTTTATAACCTAACGTCCCCTTCCGTACCCGGAACGAGACTCGAACTCGTACGCTTGCGCACACGCCCCTCAAACGTGCTTGTCTACCAATTCCAACACCCGGGCAATACTGCAAAGTTGCTAAATTTTTTTGTAATCCCTGCATTTGACTATGAAAAATCTACAGGCTCAAGCTGTATTTTGTGTTTTTAAGCGGCTTTATACATCCAATTCCCTAAAAAGAAGTAAAAACAGTATATTTGAAAGAAGGCTTTCTGAAATAATAAAACAATAGCGAAAATAATGTTCCGGAGTAAAAATAGAGCAATGCTTGTAGTGTTATTCAGCCTGCTTTTTTTTAATGTACTAAAAGCCCAGGTCACAACAGAAACGGATACACTGGAAGACGGGACTATTCTTGAAAACTTACCCCCCGCGCAACCGGTGTTTAATGCCGTATTTGCAGAATTGGGAGGCACAGGAGGGGCTTATTCACTCAATTACGACAGGATCATTTACAAGTTCGAAAATATAAAAATAACAGGCCGGCTGGGGTATTCGCTTCTTCCTATAGACCTGGACCTTACACAAACCTTTATTATTGAGAACAATTACCTGTTTGGCCGGAAAAAGAAATTTCTGGAAGCCGGTTTCGGAATGGATTATTACCGGGCTTCTGGATTTAAAGCCTCCGGTTACAGGGAGGCCTACCTCAAAAACGACAAATATATTTATACCATGCGACTGGGCTATCGTTTTCAAAATATGGATGCTGAAGGTTTTTTCTTCAGGGCGGCTTTAACTCCTGTATTGGAGCACCTGTATGATTACACAGACCCCGATAACCCTGTTCTTGAAAAAAGCATGACCTTTCAGTTATGGGCCGGACTGGCTATTGGTATTGCGTTTTAAGGTATTCATCTCATTCTAAAAAAATCAATAACTTTGTAAAATGGGACGTTTAATGGCGATTGATTATGGAACAAAGCGGGTGGGCATTGCCGTTACCGATTCGCTCAAAATAATCGCCAACGGCCTTACAACAGTGCACAGCAAAGATGTGCTGGATTTTTTGGAAAACTATTTTAAACAGGAACAGGTGGACTGTGTAGTGGTGGGTGAGCCTAAAACCCTGATGAATGAAGCCTCGTCGGTTGCAAAACATGTTGAGGTGTTTGTGAAAAAACTGAAAGAAAAATTCCCCGGAATGAAAGTGGAACGAATGGATGAGCGCTTCACCTCCCGCATGGCTCAGCAAACTATGTTAATGGGTGGATTAAAGAAAAAAGACCGGCAGAACAAAGAAACGGTGGACAGGATCAGTGCGACAATAATTCTGCAAAGTTATATGGAACTGATAAACGGAAGAATTTAATACAAAAGTAAAGAGATAAAGATGATATTACCCATTGTTGTATATGGAGACCCTGTATTAAGAAAAGCGGGGGAAGAGATTTCAAAAGACTATAAAGACCTGGACACCTTTATTGCGGATATGTTCGATACTATGAACAATGCCAAAGGAGTGGGGCTGGCTGCCCCACAGGTAGGGAAGGCCATACGGCTTTTTATTGTGGATACCGAACCCTTTGTGGATGGTGAAGAGGAGGAAGAAGAAGGTGAAGAACCGGAATTTACAAAAGAAGAAAGAGAGTTCCTTAAAAAATTCAAGCAGGTGTTTATTAATGCCAGAATGCTCGAGGAAACCGGAAAAGAATGGAAATTTAATGAAGGTTGTTTAAGTATTCCGAAAATACGGGAAGATGTATTGCGCAAGGCAAAGATTAAAATAGAGTTTTACGACGAACATTTTAAAAAACATGTTGAAGAGTTCGATGGGCTTGCTGCCCGTGTAATTCAACACGAATACGACCATATAGAAGGGAAATTATTTACCGATAAAATAAGCCCTTTAAGAAGGAAATTAATTGCAGGAAAATTAACGGATATAAGCAAAGGCAAAATTACCGCCGATTATAAAACAAAAGTTTACGCCGCTAAAAAATAGTTTGTACCTATGAAGTTCATGCCTGTTATTGTATCGCTTGGTTTTCTGTTCAGTTCCTGTGGTGTTGCGAAAGAAAAGCCCCTTCAGGAAAATGCCGAAAAAGATAGTGTTCAGGCCCTGGCTAAAAATCCGTCACAGGCCGGATGGCTAATGATTATTAAGGCTTATGAAGACTCCATGCACCAGTCGCTTGAGCTGGATCCCCGTTTAGGAAAAGTGGCTATCAAAGCTTATACGGACTACCAGCAGGCCTATTGGAAAGATACATTGGCTGCCGATTTTCTTTTTAAAGCAGCAGAAATAGCCGACAACCTGAACGATCCGAAAAAAGCAATTGCTTTGTTTCAGCAATGCCACGACCAATACTTAGTGTTCCCTTTCAGGGCCGAATGTTTATTCAGGATAGGAAATATTTACGATTATAAACTGAACGATTATACCAGTGCAAAAGAATATTACAAAGATGTAATCAAGTTTTTCCCGAAAAGCCCGATGGTTAAAAATGCAGAAGCAGCGATACAAAACCTAGGAAAATCAGACACCGATCTGATCAGAGAGTTTGAAAAAAAGAATGGCGTTAAAAGATAGATCTTAGATCTTAGTATTGAGATATAAGAGGGGAAATTCTAAATCCCAAATATCTAATGCTAATACAATGTAATTTTGTCATAAACCAGCATCTTAATTCTCAATACTAATATCTCAAATCTCAATACTAAAGCAAGATAAAGGCGGTAGAAACTGGTGCATTTCACCGCCTATTTATTTGCATAAATCAATAAACTCATAGTGGCTGACAAGGAATTAAAGAGATACTGCTTGCAAAAGAAGTATACTTTGTGTTAATAATTAGACAGTTTTCTTTTTTTCGTATTCAAAAGCTACTTTTAAAAACACATTGTCGGTATACATATAACTGCGTTTTTCATAATTGTAGGAAATAGGCGCGCCCAAACCCCTTAAATTGTGCAGGTAACGGTAAATCATACGCTCAGACATATTCATTTTTTTGGCCAGTTCTTTTGGCGATCCGGTTTCCTGCGTCTGAATCAGGTTGTCGATGTTTTTTAAACGTTGAATGTACTTTTTCATGATTTTTTTGTTTTGATAAGTTATTATGATACAAAGTAAGGCAACTGACGCCTGGTTTCATTGGACACTTTTTTGCTTCTGGGACACCAAGCCCTGTTTCTCCTTATTTAACAAGGCTTTCAGGGGGTGTTGGGAGGCCCGTTTGGAACCAAAAATCCCCTGTTTTATGCCCAAAGTTTAATAATTCCTGAAAAAAACAGCTTTCTTTTAGCTGAATTTTTCCGGCTGTTGCGGGTAGCTGGCTTTTGATTCAGGATTAAATTGGAATGTCTTCATGACCCAGAATAGAATACCCATTGGTATAGACGTAGGTCAGGTAATTCGACCTTCCTTTTGAGGTATAGGCAAACCAGGTGCTTGTGCCGTAAATATGCTGTGGCGTGGTTTGAATAAAATAACCGTATTCCACTAAATAAGCCGTAATGTCCTGGCTGGTAATTTCAGTTTTGAGTAAAACCCCTGAAGCCTGGTTGTTTTTACTTGTTTTGCTTGTATTTATACCGGCCGTCCCCTGGAAGGCAAGAACAATAAATAAGGTTAATAAGGCGATTAAATTTTTCATGGTTTTAGTTTTTTAAAATTAGAATTTGATTGCTTTACCTGTTATTATTTTATTGTTATTTATTTGTTTAAATTGGAATGTCTTCATGTCCAAGAATTGAATACCCGTCTGTGAAGACGTATGTTTTGTAATTCGACCTTCCTTTTGACGTGTATGCATACCAGTTGTTTGTGCCGGAAATATGTACGGGAGTGGTTTGTACATAATAACCGTTTTCCACTAAGTAAGCCGTAATGTCCTGGCTTGTAATTTCACCTCTTTTTGAGGCCAGCAATTCTTGTCCGTTTGTGTTTACTGAAACACTTTTTTCGTTTGCGGTGCCCTGTAACACTAATACAGATGCAGCCAGAAGAATAATTAGTTTTTTCATTTGTTTTAATTTTTTAATTGTTAATTATTAAGAGCAAATAAACAGGACTAAGGCTTGATTTTTTAAATAGGAATGTCTTCATGACCAAGGATAGAGCAGCCGCTGGTATACACATAAACCTGGTAATTAGAACCTCCTATAGATACATTCACAATCCATTTATTACCGGCAACCTGTGTTGGCGAAGACAATACAGTGTAACCCAGACCGCTTATATATGAACTTATCGCCTGGCCGCTGCTAGCCGAATTTGATGATTGCCCGTTTGTCGCAGCCGAAGCAGCATTAAGATTGTTTGTTCCCTGGATTATCAATAGAGACAAGGCCAGGAGGAGAGTTAGTTTTTTCATTTGTTTTAATTTTTTAATTGTTAATTATTAAGAGCAAATAAACAGGACTAAGGCTTGATTTTTTTAATTTTTTAAATAGGAATGTCTTCATGTCCAAGGATGGAGCATCCGCTGGTGTACACATAAACCTGGTAATTAGAACCTCCAACAGATACATACACAGCCCATTTATTACTGGTAACCAGTGTTGGGGACGACAATACCGTGTAACCTTTGCTGCTTAAATAGGAGCTTATTGCCTGGCTACTGTTTACCGTATTGGTAGATTGCCCGTTTGTAGCAGCCGAAGCAGCTGTAAGGTTGTTTGTTCCCTGTATCATCAACAGAGAAAGAGCTAAAAGGATAGTTAATTTTTTCATTTGTTTTAAGGTTTTAAATTTGTTTTTAAATTTTGATTAAGAACAGGTACAACAGGACGAAGGGCTGACTTTTAATTTGTGATTTTTTAAATAGGAATGTCTTCATGACCAAGAATAGAGCTTCCGCTGGTATATACATTGATCTTATATTTTAAACCTCTTATCGAAACCTGTGCAGTCCATTTATTAAATGCAACCTGTGTTGGAGTGGTTAAAACGGTATAGCCCAAACAGCGTAAATAAGAAATAATTGTTTGGCTATTAATTACACAACAACTGCTTGCCGATGCGTTTGGGCTTGTTGTAGCGGCCTTTAGACTGGTGCTTGCCTGAAACACCAGTGTAGAAAAAGCGAGGAGGGTAATTAGTTTTTTCATTGTTTTTAGTATTTTAGTTTTTAGTTGACTAATAAGAACAAAGTAACATTACTGACATCTAATTTCATTGGACACTTTTTTTGTTCTGGGACACCAGAATTTTTATTATCTTGCATCATAAATCTTTTTTAAAGATGTTTATGACCGAATTACATACCTTGGTAAATGGGCTTAAACCGGAAGAAATCAATTCTATCCGTTATTCATTTTGCAAAGCCTCCAAAGCAGAGAAAGAAGAATTGGCAGTAGAAAAACTATTTGATTTTTTATTATTGAATCAACATAAAGACATTGAGGACAAGGTGATTTCTATCCATGTATATGGAAGTAAAAAAGATGATGCTTTGAAGCGCCTGAAATCAAGGCTTTTTTCAAAAATATTGGATGTGTTTACTTCGGATGCCTTTTTATTTAAAGAGGGTTTAATGGACAATCTGGATAAACAAGTAGTAAGAATCAGGAAAAAAATATTGCAGTTCAGGGTTTTGTTGCGTAAAAAAAACGGAACAGACAAAAGCATACTTTTTCATTTGCTGAACGAAATTATTAAGGAAGCTAAGGAGTTTGAGCAATATGACATTATTTGCGAAGCCCTGTCGTTTAAAAAATATTTAACCGTTTTAAGAAAAGGCGCTGCTGAATTAAAAGAGATCAATAAACAAGTTGAATTTTATTCAAACGCATACAGCGCAGTGCTGAGGGCCGGAGATTATTATTACGACCTGGTAGCCAATCAGGATCTGATTAAGGAATATTCTGCCGAAGAAATTGATAAATTGGTTGCGGATGCTTTGATAGAATTAGACAACGACTACAAGCTGACTAAATCAGCAACAATTTTGTATTACACCCGTCACATTCAGCTGGCCAATCTCCAGCGCCAGCAAAAACACCAGGCCACAATAGATGTGTGCCTCGATATTATTAATTTACTGAAAAAATACAAGTGTATTTTCCGCACCGAAAGAATGGGAATGATATTCGGAAATATCAGTAAATGTTTAGTGTTTACGGGCGATTTTGTAAATGCGGCAAAAAATGCAAAAAAAGCCCAGGAATATTACTCTACCAAAACATTGAGTTATATGATTGCAAAGGAACAGGAATTTTATGCCCTGTTTTATGCAGGTCTGTTTGACAAAGCAAATGATGTTATAACTGAGTTACAGGATGTTTCCCTCAATAACTCCGGGGAATTCAGGCAGGCTAAATTTTTATTTTTCAAAGCCTGTGTTCATTTTAACCTTAAAGAGTACAAAGAAGCCCTGCAAATATGCAACCAGTCGCTTGATATATCGAGGGATAAAAACCGCTGGGATCTTGGCACACGTTACGTCAGGATTATGAGCCTGGTTGAGTTACAGTTGCACGATCAGGCTTATGCAGGAGTTGAAGCCCTCAGGAAAACGATAGGCCGGAATGCCAATAAAACAGGCGTTAGTGGCAGGGATGAATTGATTTACAAAATACTGAATGAATACTCCCGCAGCGGTTTTATTGCGGTTGACAATGATAAGCTGGAACAACTGATAGTTGAATTGTCGGATGCATCCGGAAAAAATACCTGGGCTTATTACACCCATGAGCTCATCCCTTTCCACGACTGGGTTGGGCAAAAATTAAAGACCACCAGTAAACCCAAATTACTGAGTAAAATAAAAGTGTAAAAGTTTTTTTACACCTCTGGTGTCCCAGAACCCAAAAACTGTCCAAACTTTTGATAGGAGTACCCTATAACTTTGATAAAGCTATTAAATAGCTTTATCAACATGCAAAAATTAATACATCACATCGACGAAGTATTGCTTCTCCCTCCGGATAAAAGCAATCCTACCCCTTCGGTACTTGCGTATGGGCATACCTATACCTCCGGATGGGAAAATGTAAGCCTTGTTCCACAATACGATGTTTATTCCCTTAACCAGGGTATTTATGCATTTCGTTTTGTTGCTTCGCCACCACCTGGCGATATGAGGCCCGTTGCCGGAAAAGTAAGCGCCCTGTATGTTTTCCCGGAGGAATGCAAGGTGAAAAAAGTGCAGGTGTATGCCGATTCCAATTATCTGGATGCTGCATTTATGGAAGGCGTTTGCATTGATTTCGGAAAGGGCACAAAAAACGATGCCAACCAGCGTTTATCTGTCGGGTATTCGGATAAGCTTGATTTTAATGAAGCCTTAAAAAGCGCGATTAAGAATTTTTCGAGGCCGGTAAATGTACGTTCGGCATTTACTTCGGGCATACGGGTGGTTGAAAGCGGAATTTTACCTGAAACTGATCAGGTGAATAAAAAAATGTACGTAATAATTGAAGGATGATAATACCATTGATTTATTCGGGTTTGCCTGCCAGTGTTTTAAAAAACAGCAGGGTACTGTACAAAAACAAGGCTCATTTAGAGCTGGAGTACAGGCATTTTTCGGAAGATAAAAACAAAATCCAAACCTATAAGCTGGATTTTAACAACACCATTCAGTCTGGTACCATAGAAGGCTCCTGGGCTGCGGTGGGCCACTCGGTGTCCATGTACTACAATAAAAAATCAAGCATACGGCGGATTACTTCGGGGGTAAAAAAAATGGACCAGGCGGTTCAGGGCCCTGTACTCAGCAATGCCACCAGCTCTTTAAAAAATGCCCTTAAAGTAACAGGCAGCCACAGGCAGTTGATGCACAAACAATTGAGCCCTTCGCACATTAAAAAAGAAATACAAAATAAACGCCCTGTATGTGTGCGTTTTCAACTGGAAGGCAGTTCTTCGGGTCATTATGTGGTAATTTATGGTTTTACACAAAACAGGAACAACCTTACCCTTCACATTGCCGATCCCTGGGATGGGTACCACGATGTTGATTATGAATTTATGCCCCTGCATTTTAAAGCCAGCTGGACCAATACCTATTTAACTTCGTAAATATGAAATTGAAGTTTTGTGATTTTAACGACGACGAAGTTGCGTGGATAAAGGCTGGGATGAGGCAAAGCAGAGAAGACAACAACAAACTCACAGAAACTCTTTTATTGCACGATGAGCCTGTACGAATTGCTGTTCCTCACAAGGTGTTTCACCTTTCAGGTGAACAACTGCTTCGTTTAAAGAACACCGCTGCATTTGAGGATCACGACCGCCAGTACTTAATTGTCAACGAAAAAGAAATTATTGCGGTAGCAGGGATTGTAGAAACGGCTGATAAAAAATATTCGGTTAAATTTAATTATGGCGAGTACGTTACATTTTTAAAAGACACCCTGATAAAATTAGAAAGTATTGAAAACAAGAATACCTATAATTTCTCCATCATAAAAATACCTGCCCTTTATATTATGGCCGTGTGGCTACAGGCTAAAAATGAAAACCTTTTTATGCCCTTTGGCACTTCCCCTGCCGAAATGGAATCGTATAAGTTGTACTCCGAAGAAGAATTTTTTGCCATTTTAATAAACCTGTCTCTGAAAAACAGGACAAGTTTATTTTTTGCCGGTAAGGAATTTAATCCTCACAGTGAATAAACTCATTGCTACTCTCAATAGTCTGGGAGTTTTCACCTTCCATGCCGGTTAAATTACCAAACTGGCTAAAGATATTGTTGCTGATGTTTTCGAAGTCGAAAAAGCTGAGCTTTTCTGTGGCTTCCTGTTCAGGATTGTTCCCGATGGCTTTTGCATGCATTGATAAAAAGATTTAGTGGTATCTTAATTATTTCCTGTAACAAAAGTATGCCATTGCAATGCAGTATAAAATTCAAATTTCCTGCAATTGTTAGGTTTCAAAGGCTTTAAAATTTCTGGATTCCCCCTGATAAACCTACAAAGGTTAGCCCTTTCGTTAAAACTCTAAACTATAGCCTCTAAACTTGGTACTCTACAAATCCCATACACTGCGGCGTTTGTACTTGCGGGGCTTAAAAAACTCTTTGTATTCCAGCATAAAAGCCATTATAAAGTAAACGATGATAGGGGAACCGAAGGTGAAAAAAGAAAGGTAAATAAAATACATACGAATGGCTGTGGTTTTAATACCCAATTTTTTGCCCCACCATTCGCATACACCGAAGGCTTGTGATTCGAACCAGAAGATGATTTTACTAATCATGGCTTTGTGTATTTTAATGCAAATATAAGCGAGTTCAGGTGATTTTTAACCGGCAGGGGCTGAATTAGATGAAATAAACAAAAAAATTGTTCAGTCGTCCTTTTTTTTGAGCAGGACGAGGTTTCCAACTGCGCAGGAATAACAATGTTTAAATCCACAATATGTATTGTACAACTGAATGAGGGCCTGCGATTCAAAAGCGGTTTGAATACGCAGTCCTAGGGAAGTAAATTTTTGAACCACTGTGTTTTTTTCGGCACCTGTTTCCTGTTTTCAGCGTTGGGACACCCTATAAATTTTTCTGAATAATTTGATATAAATGAGCTTGCTCATCATCCATTTTAAGAAGCTTCGTTTTTGTATGTTTAGATTCCGGTAAAGTA
>JAHEYF010000125.1:469-12357 GCA_023251755.1 Bacteroidota bacterium | reverse complement strand
CTAAAACGACTGAAGATGGAACCTATTCCTCCGTTCAGTTGCAATTGTTTGTTGTTCCCGTCTTTCATGCGGATGTCGAGTATAGAAGACAAACGCCCACCGTACTGTGCAGGGATACCATCTTTAATTAATTTAACGTCTTTTACTGCATCGGGATTAAATACCGAAAAGAAACCAAAGAGGTGAGAGGAGTTGTAAACGGGCGCTTCGTCCAATAGTACAAGGTTCTGGTCAATGTTGCCACCTCGCACATTAAAACCGCTGGCTCCTTCGCCCACTGTGGTAACACCCGGTAATAATTGTATGCTGCGTATTACGTCTACCTCGCCTAACAACGCCGGTATTTTTTGTATTTGTTTCATGTCCATTTTAACCACACCCATGTCCAGCGATTTCACATTCACATCTTCTTTTTCGGAAGAAATTACAACCTCGTTCAAATTAGCAGACTCTTCTGTCAATTCCACATTGAGGCTGATGTTTTTACTCAGGTCCACTTCAATTACCTGCTGGGTATATCCTATGTATGAAAAAGTAATACTGTGTTTGCCTTGGGGCAGGCTTAGGGCATAAAAGCCATACACATTACTGGATGCGCCTGTTGTCGTCCCTTGTTTATAAACATTGGAACCAATAATCACCTCTCCGTTTTTGGAATCTTTAATGTATCCGCTCAGCGTAAAATTTTGCTGGGCAACTAACAACGAGGAGACAAACAAAGCAGAGAGCAATAAAATCCGTTTCAAATAATCCTTCTTCATAATTTTATATTTGGGGTTTCTAAATCCGGCACAAAACTACGGAAACTATTTTTGATTTCAAAGTTTCCTTTAAGGGTTTTATACAAAAGGAGATGTTATGGGATAAACGGCAGGGTGAGTAAGAAAGTGAGAGTATGCTAAACCCCCACCGGAATCATTTCTTTCTAACCTTCTAACTTTCTCACATTTTCACTATACAATATTCCCGTATATTTGCCGTTCATTCACCAATTCGCAATGAACCACCTGTTTTGTATTCCCCCGCTAACCGGTTTATCGCATTTGAATAATCGTAAACAAATTCTAAATTCATTTTATGCAAAGATTTTTTTTGTGTTTAATCTCCCTTTGTTTTTTTACCGGGACTGCTCAAACCACCACTAAGTACACCATTAGTGGCTACGTAACCGAAAAAGGAAGCAAAGAGAATTTACCAGGGGTCAACATCTACCTCCCCAAATTAAAAAGCGGGACTACCACCAACAATTATGGTTTTTATTCCCTCACACTTGCTGCCGACTCGGTGGAACTCATCTATTCCTTTGTGGGTTATCAGGCTAAGCAGATTAAGCTGATGTTGAATAAAAACATAAGCCTGAATATGGAACTGAGTACAACCGAATTGCAGGAAGTGGTGATTAGTGCAGAGCAACAGAAAAGAATAAGCGACGAGGTGCAAATGAGTACGGTTGATATACCGATTGAACAGATCAAACAAATACCCGCCTTGTTGGGCGAGAAGGATGTGTTAAAGGTATTGCAGTTGATGCCCGGTGTACAAAAGGGCAGCGAAGGCAGCAGCGGCTTTTATGTGCGTGGTGGTGGCCCCGACCAAAACCTGATTATCCTTGACGATGCAACGGTTTACAATGCTTATCACTTATTCGGTTTTTTCTCTTTGTTTAACGGCGATGCGTTAAAGAGTGTGGAGCTGACCAAAGGCGGCTTCCCTGCCCGTTATGGGGGCAGACTTTCTTCGGTATTGGAAATGCAGATGAAAGACGGGAACAAGGAGCAAATTCACGGGGAAGCGGGGATAGGATTGATTTCTTCGCGCTTAACACTTGAGGGGCCTATCAAAAAAGACAAGTGTTCTTTTCTGGTATCAGGGAGAAGAACATACATTGATGCCCTGGTTTATCCGTATTTACCCAATGATCAAAAAGCAGGTTACTATTTTTACGACTTAAATGCAAAAGTAAATTATGTAATCAACGATAAAAACAGGTTGTACCTGAGCGGGTATTTTGGAAAAGATAAATTTTATGCCAACAGTTCTTATGACCAGGCAAGCGACAAAGCTTCGCTGGCCTGGGGAAACGCGACTACTACCTTTCGTTGGAACCATTTGTTCAATGAAAAAATATTTTCAAACACCTCCATCATTTTTACCAATTACAAACTGCAGCTGAACTACGATGAAAAAGCAAACAACGATTGGTTTTCATTAAAATATTATTCGGGTATACGCGATGTAAGTGCAAAATTCAATATCGATTATATGCCCACGCCTAAACATTTTATACGTACCGGCTTTATGCTGACCCAGCATCACTTTACGCCAAGTGCAACAGTAATAAAAGGTTCCGGCGACATGGACCTGCAAGGTAAAATAACGGGAATTGATGCCCTTGAAAATGGAATTTTTATTGAAGACGACTGGAGGATCAGTACCCGTTGGAGGGCCAACTTTGGTTTCAGGCTGAGCCATTTTTACAACAACAAAAAAAATTACGTAAACCCCGAACCCCGCGTAGCTTTAAGGTATTTACTGAAAGACGACCTGTCGCTAAAAGCAAGTTTTGCTACCATGAACCAGTACCTGCATTTACTTTCCAATACCGGTATTGGTTTGCCTACCGATTTGTGGGTACCTGCCACCAATACCATTAAACCACAAAATTCAAACCAGGTGGCGCTTGGTGTGGCCAAAGATTTAACGGACAAAGGAATTACCATTTCGGTAGAAGGCTATTATAAAAAAATGAAAAATGTGCTGGGCTATAAAGAAGGGGCCAGTTTTTTAATTGTAGGCGATCCGGAAAATGGTACCGAAGTAAAATGGGAAGACAATGTTACATCGGGCCAGGGCTGGAGTTATGGCGCAGAGTTTTTGCTGCAGAAAAAAGTGGGGAAATTCTCGGGCTGGATTGGGTATACCTTGTCCTGGACCCAGTTGCAGTTTGACTCTTTAAATTTCGGAAAAAAATATTATGCCCGCTACGACAGACGGCACGACTTATCGTTGGTTGGAATATACAAGATCAGCGATCACATTACCCTGTCGGCCACCTGGGTGTACGGTACGGGCAATGCCATTACTTTGCCTACTGCAACCTTTGATGCCGGAACCCATAATACGGGGAATACGAATTATTTTAATTCAGGGTATTACATGAACGATTACGGGGATAAAAATTCCTTTCGTATGGCGGCTTATCACAGAATGGATATAGGCATACAGTTTCATAAAAAATTAAAACGCTGTGAACGTACTTTTGAGCTCAGTTTCTACAACCTGTACAACCGTAAGAACCCTTTCTATTATTATATTCAGGAATCGGGTGCAGGTAAATCAAAACTGATGCAGGTGTCTTTGTTTCCAATTTTACCAAGTGTTTCATGGAATTATAAATTTTAATACAATGAAAAAAATCCAATTCATACTTATCGTTAGCAGTTTATTGATCTTCTCCTGTGAGAAAGAAGCAACTATAAAAATTCCGAAAGTCGATCCTAAATTAGTGGTCAGCTCTTTTATTTCTCCGGGCGATACAATTATTTATGTTACGGTAAAAAAATCGAAACCTATTTTTGAAGACTCAAACGTAAATACAGCTGATCCTATAACAAATGCAAGTGTTGTGTTATCAGATGGGACAGCTTCTGCTGCGCTGAGTTTTGATAGTTTTGTGGGAAAGTATAAAATTGCAGCAACAGCCTTTCCGCTTATTGCCGGTAAAACTTATTATCTCAGTGTATCAACACCCGATGGAAAAAGTGTTTCAGCAGAAACCACTATTCCTGCCAATGCACCTGCTGACCTGGACCTTGCCCTTACTCCTGGTACAACTAATGCGCTGGAAGGGACTGTTGCAGTAAACTGGACAGACAGAATAAATGAAAAAAATTATTACCGCCTCAGCATAGTTTCGCTACAATACAATACAGGTTCAGCAGACACCATTCAATCCTGGAGCAATTACGATAGTAAAGTGTTTACGGATAACAACCACGACGGGCATCAGATGTCTTCCGAAGAAACCGGTGTTCCGATTAATATCAGCAACGGCTACAAAGCTTTCGAAGCCCGTTTAATTTGCTGCAATGTTGATTACTACCTGTACCACAATTCTGTATTCAATGGAAACAACGGGGGCAATCCTTTTGCCGAACCCACCCTTATTTATTCGAATATAAAAGGTGGATTGGGTGTGTTTAGTGCTTATTTGAAGGTGAAGAAAAGGAAAACGTATTAGGAAAACGTTCTTTTGTTTATAAGTTCAATCGTTCTTTAGTTTATTCGTTCGTTGGCCCCTCTGATTTATAAAACGAATAAACTAAAGAGCTATAAAACCGAAAAACACTTCTCAATTTCTGCGAGGCTCATTGCATTTAAACACATAGCGGCTGTGAGCATACCTTTACGGGCTACACAAACGCCGTAATACATATCGTGGTAACCCCTTGTGGCATGGGCATCAGGGTTAATGGAAATCATCACCCCCTTCTCTATACAATAAGGTATCCATCTCCAGTCAATGTCGAGCCGGTAAGGATGTGCATTGAGTTCAATAATAACTTTGTTGGCTGCACAGGCATCTATCACTTTTTTATGGTTGATGGGATAACCCGGACGTCCTAATAACAAACGACCTGTGGGATGTCCAAGAATAGTGGTATAAGGATTTTCAATGGCTTTAATTAAACGGGCCGTTGCTTTTTCCTCGTCCATTTTTAAATTCTGGTGAACAGAAGCAACAATAAAATCAAATGTTTTTAAAATGTCTTCCGAATAATCCAATGAACCGTCGTTTAAGATATCCGATTCTATTCCCTTCAGTATTTTAAAAGGGGCAAGTGTTTTATTCAACTGATCAATTTCTGCATGTTGCTGGATAATGCGTTCCTCAGTTAATCCGTTGGCGTATACCGCAGTTTTGGAGTGATCGCAAATACCTAAATATTCATAACCCAGCTCTTTACAATACAGCGCCATTTCGCTTAAAGTGTTTAAGCCATCGCTGTATTTGCTATGGTTGTGCAAGGCCCCTTTTAAATCAGACAATTCAATTAAACGGGGAATATTGTTTTTACGCACCGGTTCCAGTTCAATAAAACCTTCGCGCAATTCAGGTTCAACATAAGGCAGGCCCAGGGCTGTATATATTTCTTCTTCCGAAGTAAAATTTTTCCGTTGCAGGGTATCAAATTGTATTCCCTCCAGATGCTTAGGGGCCGAGCTTGTCCGTAGCAGGTCAAAATAAAAGTCTTCGTGGTTGCTGTACTCAATATGAACCGCAATACCGGTTTCTTTCGAATATTTTTCGCTGTCAATTTTTTCAGCAGAAACAACTAATAGTTCAATTTTATCAATCACTTCATTTTTTCTTCTGATCTCACCCGTCAGGCAAACGTGTTTGGTGTGCAATTCTTTTTTTAGTTTCTCCACCAGTTCCAGGGCCATTTTTTCTACCGAAGCGTAATGAAATTTGCCCGCGTTGGATAGTTTAAACTCAATGGCTTTTTTTACTGTTTCCTGTGTCTTGATACCAAAGCCCTTTAAATCAACTAAGCGGTTTTCATAACAGGCGTACAACAATTCTCCGGGCGATTCCACATGCAATTCGTGCCAGAGCTGCGCTACTTTTTTTGGTCCAATGCCTTTTACATCCAGCATTTCAATAACCCCTTTGGGTGTTTTTTCCAATAAAACATCCAGTTCGCGTGTTGAACCGCTTTGTTGTATCTCAATAATTTTTCCGGCAATGCTTTTTCCAATGCCTTCAATTTTTTCCAGCTCTTCATTGGACAAGCCGTTTAATTCCAATTGTGTTTTAGACAACCTGAAAGCCGCATTGGCCAATGATTTTATTTTAAACGGATTTTCTTCGTGCAGCTCCATTAAGCGTGCTGTAAGGCTAAGGGCATCTGCAATTGTTTCGGTACTGATGGTGCTCATGTGTGATGAATGTTCATTAGTGCCTCCGCCAATATTAAATCTGAAGGCACAGTTATTTTAATATTTTCAGGGTTTCCTTCCACCAAGTTGATTTTTCCTCCGTTGTGTTCCAGTACGGTGGCATCATCGGTAAACGAAGGGTTATATGGTACATCAAATGCTTTTTTAATAATGGATACTTTAAAACATTGCGGTGTTTGAATAATGCGGAAAGTAGTTCTGTCAACGGCACGGTTATTTTCCGGTTCAATCATTCGTATGGATTCTGCCAAAGCAATAACCGGAATGGCATTGCCTTTTTCCCAGGCACAAGTATACGCCCTGTTAATAGTTTCAATACTTACTAAGGGCCTTGCCGCATCGTGTATACCTACTACACCTTCCTGCGGTATTGCATCCAGGCCATTTTTAACGGAATGGAAACGGGTTTCCCCTCCTTCAACCAATGTAAGCGGATGGTTAAAGTTATACTGCTTTACCAACTGGTTAAAACTATTTACTAAAGAGGGGTGAAGCACTACAATTAATTTCATCTGCTTATCAAATTCAATAAAACGTTGAAGCGTATGAAGTAGTATGGGTTGTTTGCCCAATAACAGCAGTTGTTTGGGAACGCTGCTTTCCATGCGGGAACCACTACCCCCGGCAACAACAACAGCATATTTGGTATAAGATGAGGACATATTCTGAATGTACTAAATTACACAATTAATAGCTTATTCGTTCTTTAGTTCATTCGTTTATACGTTTAAACGTTCAATAGTTTATTAGGTACAAGGTGAACGAATGAACTTGTAAACGAAAGAACTTTCTCACTTTTTTCGTAATTTCGCCCCATGTTTAAAGGCTTTTTATCTTATTTAACCCTTTGTTTTTATTTGCTATTAACACAGGCGCAGGCACAAAACCCTTACATAAGCAACCTGTATGGTGTTGTGTCGCAAAATTCGGCGCACTTATACTGGACGGTGGCCAAAGGGCCTTATACCAGTAACGATACAGAATTGCAATGGTCGCTTGATTCATTAGCCGGTTATCAAACTATTTACACCAATTCATACCCCTGTGGAAACCCGAATTCTGATGAGTCTTACGACCATATACACCCTACTACCGCCGGGCTTTTAACGAACCCCGATTTGAATAAAAAAAATTATTACCGTATTTATATGCCTCCGGCTTCTTATTCGCAGGTTGCCGTTGTTGATTTTGCTGCTGTAAACGGAGGCTATAAAGTATACCCCAGCCCTGTTGAAGCTCAATCCAGGGTTGAGTTCAGCAACCCGGACGGGAAAGAATTTATTGTAGATATTACCGACCCCAGGGGCTTTTTGTTGTACCATTTCGAAAACATCAGCAGCAATTATTTTTATGTAAATGCAGACTGGTTTGATAAACTGAACCTTTATTTTTTCAGGGTTTACCCGGTTGACGGAAGTGCAAAACCCATTCGCGGAAAGTTTCTGATTATAAAAAGTTAAGTATTTACCGTTTATCGGGCATATTGAGTCGCTGATCTGATATTTCTCCTATTTATATAACATTAATCATTAACAGGTGTTTTTTGTAGCATTAATGGTATTATTAAATCGACTAATTGAATTTTTTCTTCTTTTCAGAATCCGGGTTTCAAAAAATAAATATCAAAAAACTTGACTTTTATACAATTTTTTTCTTTAATTTGAAGAAACCGCTAATTCACGAAAAAATTGTAAATGTAAAATGCCTTTTATGGTATAGTACAACACGCAAAATTTTCATGGATTACCTCCAACAACTCCAAGCCACCATGAAAAAAATTTACCTGCTTTTATGCCTCATTCTTCCGGGATTAATGATGGCAAACAATGAAGAGAAAGGAAAAACAGAAATAAGTTTAATGAGTGCTACTGCAAAAAGTACAGTCATTAAATTTAGTCCTGCGGGTTTTTCATTTAAAACAGTAAACACTCCAAAAGGCGATGCACAAACACTTGTAATGGACGAAGGAACTTTTCTTTTACAGGATGGCGCCCCAGACTTATTAAAACTGAGCAAGTCTTTAATTATTCCTGATCAGGGTACAATGGATGTTGCCATTGTGTCTGCTGATTATTACGACCTTCAAAACATTGAGATGGCTCCTTCCAAAGGAAACCTGAAAAGAAACATTAATCCTGCTGATGTTCCTTATACGTATGGAAGCGCTTATCAGCAAAACCAGTTTTTCCCTGCTGCCCTTGCCGAACTTCGCAGCCCTTATATTTTACGCGATTTTCGTGCACAAACCATTGTTGTTTATCCGTTTCAATACAACCCACAAACAAAAGTACTAAGGGTGTATACCAGTATTGTTGTGAAAGTGGATGTAAAAGAAGCGAATGGGGGGGAGAACGAATTTGTACGCAACCCAATGGCTGAAAATATATTAGATGCAGAGTTTGCCGCCATCTATAAAAGACAATTTATTAATTACGGGGCACCAGTGGCCGCTTCAAAGGTACAATACACACAGGTGGCTGAAAATGGATCTATGCTGGTTATCTGCTACGATTCATTTGCTGCGGATATACAACCTTTTGTAGATTGGAAAAATAAAAAAGGGATTTCTACGCAACTGGTATTAAAATCGGTGGCCGGAACAACTGCTGCTGCTATTAAAACCTACATCTCTACTTATTATACTACGCACCCGAATTTAAAATATATTTTATTGGTGGGCGATGCCCCGCAGGTTCCGGCCTCATCTACCAGCAATGGTGATTCAGATAACAATTACGGATACCTGAGCGGTTCTGATTCTTATCCTGAAGTATTTGTGGGTCGTTTTTCGGCTACTACTTCTGCACAGGTTCAAACAATGGTGAACCGTTGTTTGAGTTATGAAAAAAGTCCACAACTTACAGGCACCTGGTATAAAAACGGAATTACCATCGGCTCGGATCAGGGCCCTGGTGATAACAACGAATACGACTGGCAACACCAAAGGGTAATCCGCGGTAAATTACTTGCTTATAACTACAACGGTGCAGCTACTTACACGGCTGTTACCGAAAATTACGATGGTTCACAGGGAGGTGTTGATGCTGCCGGTAGCCCAACGCCTGCACAAATTGCTACCCAGGTAAATAATGGAGCAGGTATTATTACATATACCGGGCATGGCGGAGATATGGAGTTTGTAACTTCAGGTTTTTCTGTTACCAATGTAAATGCTTTGACCAACACTGATAAATGGCCCTTTATATGGTCGGTGGCCTGTGTGAACGGGAACTTTGTTGCCAATGCAACCTGTTTTGCCGAAGCCTGGTTAAGGGCCGGCACACCAACAGCACCCAAAGGAGCCATTGCCACATTAATGTCGACCATTAACCAAAGCTGGAACCCACCAATGAGAGGGCAGGATGCGATGATAAATATTTTGGTGGAAAGTGTACAGGGAAATGTAAAACGCACTTTTGGTGGTTTATCCATGAACGGTTGTATGGATATGAACGATGCTTATCCGGGTAACGAAGGGCCTGAAATGACAGATACCTGGACCACTTTCGGAGACCCTTCGGTGATGGTGTTTACCAATACACCAACCGCCATGACGGTTAGCCACATTACAACCACATCTGTTGGAGTGACCACTGTTAATGTAAATTGTAACACAGAAGGTGCTTTGATTTGTTTGTCACTAAACGGAGTGATACTGGGAACAGGAACAGTTGTAAACGGGGTTGCAGTTATTACTTTTAATGCGGTAAACAATCCCGGAACAATTGACGTTGTTGCCACTGCATATAACCACGCTCCTTATGCAGGAACTATTGTTGTAACCGGTGCTAATGGAATAGCTGCAAATACATCCTCTCATCAATTCTCTGTATACCCTGTACCTGTACAAAACACCTTAACCATTGCTGTTCAGTTTAACCAGTCTGAAAAAGTAAAACTGAGTATATACAATAGTCTGGGTCAGGAAGTAATCAGCGTATTCAATAAAGATATGGCACAAGGAACTTATACGGAGACTGTTGATGTAAGCAAACTTGCCGCTGGGGTGTATGTGTGTAAATTACAGACAGGTAATCAAAATATAAGTAAACGGATAATTGTAACGGATTAATAGCTCAATCGTTTTTAAGTTTAAACGTTCAATTGTTTAGAGCTTAACGAAAGAACGAATAAACGAAAGAACTGATAAACTCTAAAAAGAAAGGCCGCTGATTCAGCGGCCTTTCTTTTTTTAGATGATCAACATCGCATCTCCGTACGAATAGAATTTGTATTTTTCTTTTATGGCTTCTTTGTATCCCTTCATTACCAAATCATATCCACCAAAAGCACATACCATCATTAAAAGTGTTGATTCAGGCATGTGGAAATTAGTAATCATACAATTGGCCACGCTAAAATCGTAAGGAGGAAAAATAAATTTATTGGTCCAGCCTTTGTATTGATTCAGGTGCCCCGACACTGCAACAGAGCTTTCTGCTGCACGCATGGTAGTTGTACCTACAGCGCAAATACGTTTTTTTGCATCAATGGCACGGTTTACAATCTGAGCAGTAGATTCAGGAATAATTACTTCTTCCGAATCCATTTTATGTTTGGTTAAATCTTCTACTTCAACCATACGGAAAGTACCTAAACCAACATGTAATGTAAGCATGGCAAAATTCACCCCTTTTATTTCCAGTCGTTTCATCAACTCGCGGCTAAAATGCAAACCTGCAGTTGGTGCAGCTACAGCTCCTTCGTTGGATGCAAAAACAGTCTGGTAACGGTCAATATCACTTTCTTCTACTTTGCGTTTAATGTATTTAGGCAATGGTGTTTCCCCCATATCGTACAGGCATTTACGGAATTCTTCGTAATTACCATCGTAAAGGAAACGCAGGGTACGGCCACGTGAGGTCGTGTTATCAATAACCTCGGCAACCAACGCATCGTTGTCACCAAAATAGAGTTTGTTTCCTATACGGATCTTGCGGGCGGGGTCAACCAAAACGTCCCACAGGCGGCTTTCTGCATTTAATTCACGCAATAAAAACACTTCAATTTTAGCACCTGTTTTTTCTTTGTTGCCGTACATACGGGCAGGAAA
This sequence comes from Bacteroidota bacterium, assembly GCA_023251755.1. Classification (GTDB taxonomy): domain Bacteria; phylum Bacteroidota; class Bacteroidia; order B-17B0; family Aurantibacillaceae; genus JAHEYF01. Next base: position 1,340 of record JAHEYF010000125.1, on the reverse strand, counting down.
TACTTTGGTGTCATTCATCAGCATTACATCGCCATCGTCGAAGTAATTAATGATGTCTTTAAATTTTTTGTGGATAATTTTCCCGGTTTTACGGTCTATCACCATCAAACGGCTCTCGTCACGGTTTTTAGCCGGATGCTCTGCCAATAATTCTTTAGGTAAATTAAATTTGAATGCGGAAAGTTTCATAAAGGTAATCTTACAGGATTAAATATAAGGCCGCAAAGATAATACATTAAAAGGCCTTTGTCAAATAAAATATAGGAGCGTGTTTGTTAAATAAAACGAAGGTACGAAACTCTTGAATTTACTGATAATTCCGCATTTTTGCCGAAATAAACAGCCATGTTCTGATCGATGTGCCCGGCCGGGAAATTAAAACAAACCGGGTAATTGTAGCCTGTAACAGCTTCAGAAATTATTTCTTCCGCTGTCTGGCCAAAAGGGACAGCATTGTCTTTCATTTCGCTCATTCCGCCTACAATCAAGCCCTTTAATCCGCTTAATTTACCGGCTCTTTTCAGGTTCATCATCATGCGGTCGACGTGGTACAGGTATTCATCCAGGTCTTCCATAAATAAAATTTTCCCGGTTGTATCAATATCACTTTTACTGCCTGTAAGCGCATAGATTAAACTCAGGTTTCCGCCAACTATTTCTCCGCTGCATGTTCCGGTACGATTGAGGGAATGAGAAGGAAAATCATATTGAAGGGTTTCGCCAAACAATGCCCTGCGAAGGGATTCAGTCGCCGCTTTATTTTTATTAAAATTAATGGGCATGGTGGCGTGCAAGGTGGCAATCCCGAAATTTTGATTGATGTGCTGGTGCAACACGGTAATATCGCTGTAACCAATAATCCATTTGGGAG
>JAHEYF010000125.1:0-459 GCA_023251755.1 Bacteroidota bacterium | reverse complement strand
CTTTGTGAAATCAAGCCGGTCAATTATCCTCACCGTTCCATACCCTCCACGGGCAATGATGATGGCTTTTACAAGTGGATTGTCTAATGCCTGCTGTAAATCATCCTTCCTTTGCTCATCCGTTCCCGAAAACTGGTGGAATACACCGTGCAAATTCCCGCCTATAATTACCTGTAAGCCCCAGGCCTGCAAAACAGCTATGGGCGCCTGTAATTCTTCAGGGCTTATTTTTCGTGCAGTAGCCACTATCGCTATCGTATCGCCTGGTTGAAGAAAGGAAGGAAGGGTCATATTAAAAAGAGATTGGACGGTTTCTAAACTATCGATTTTGTTATCTTTGCACGGATTATCCAATACGAAATTAAAAAAATAACCGGAACTAAAGGCTTGTTGCAAAAGACATTTTAAGCCGGAAAATAAAAATATACAAATGAGTTTTAAACGATACACCATTACATC
>JAHEYF010000025.1 GCA_023251755.1 Bacteroidota bacterium | reverse complement strand
GTTCCTGACCGCAATACCTCCCAGTGCAATTACACCAATTCCGGTCATTACAATACTCATGTCCATTTTAAATATGGCGGTACCGAGTATTACACCAATGATACTGAAAATAATTTCTGTCATAATGATCAGCGGTTTTCCAAAGGAGTTGAATTGCAAAACAAGGATCAGCATCATTAATCCAAATGAAATCAGTAATGCGTTTCCAAGGAAAGTCCCCGTTTCTTTTTGTTCTTCACCCTGGCCTGCAAATTTCACTTCCACACCTCCAAAGGCTTTGTATCCTTTCGCCAATTTCTCAACCTTGGCGGCTACTTCATTGGCATTAAACCCTTCTTTTACATCCGAGCCAATGGTAATTACACGTTTAAAATTTTTCCGTTTAATTCCACCATACGTTTGCGAATAATACACATGGCAAACAGAAGATAAAGGAACAGAGCGGAGTATGCCGCCCATATTCATGTCCCTGAATGTGATTTTTATATTGCGAATGGTTTCAATGTCGATGCGTTGGTCGTATTTATACCGCAATTGTACCGGGTATTCATCATCGGCATCGCGGAACTTAGTGGCTTCAACCCCAAACACAGCGCCGCGTATTTCCATGGCCAATTGCCCTGTTGAGAGTCCTTCGCGATTCGCACGTTCCCGGTCGATATCAAAAATAATTTCGGGTTTGTTGTCTTCAATGTCTTTTTTCAATTCCACCACTCCGTCTATTTTCAATGAATCAAGGAAGCGTTTCAGGCTGTTGGCATTGGCAATCAGGTCTTCCAGTTTGTCGCCCTTCACTTCAATGTTAATGGGTTTGGCAACGGGTGGTCCAGATTGTTCTTTATTAGCGGAAACATCAGCACCGGGAATGTTCCATTTCATGTTTTGAAATTGTGATAAATATTTTCCGGTTGACTCGCCGTTTCTTTTTCCGAAGTTCACAAAATTGATCGCGATTTTCCCCCTGTTCGGGTACTTGTTCTGGTCCTGGTCCTGTGGATCTGTAACACCAATGGTCACGTTGGTGATGATGGATTCTATAATCGGGTTGTCTTTTCCGATGATGGAATCCACCTTGTGTTCTACCAAACGCATAACGCCATTGGTGTAAGTAGGATCTGTTCCAACAGGTAATTTTACATACACAAAGATGTTATTCGGATCGCCCTGCGGGAAGAAAACAACTTTTGGTTTCCGGATGGCAAACAATATAACAGAAAACACCAATAAACCCAGGGTGAGTATAATTGGCCTGGCAGGTTTTACCAAATTCCAATGCAAAAATTTTACGTATACATTTTGAAAGGCCGGCCATATTTTATTTTGCCAGGCACTGATGGCTTTGTAAAGTATTAAGCGGTGGAAGATCATAAACAGGCCCAGGAAGATCACTAGGTTTCCGATTGCTGGGTGATGACTGGCATACGCTACAATGGCTACAAGTGCATAAATAATCAACAAGCGTATTCCCTTCTTGCTTATTTTACCATATTCTTTTTCTTCCTCGTGATGTGGTTTCATAAAGTCTACCGCAAAAACAGGGTTAATCACGTAGGCTACAAACAGGGAGGCCAGTAAGGTAATGATCAGTGTTATTGGCAGGAAGAACATGAACTTACCGATAATGCCTGTCCAGAAGGCCAGTGGAATAAAAGGTGCAAGCGTTGTCATGGTTCCGGATAATACCGGCAGGAACACTTCCCCTGCAGCCATCTTGGCCGCTGTTTTAATGTCGCGTTTACCATTGTTAAATAAACGATGGGTGTTTTCAATTACTACTACAGCGTCATCAACCACAATACCCAATGCGAGTAAAAAAGCAAAGAGCACAATCATGTTCATGGTAAAACCAATGCCCGGCATTACCATAAATGCGATAAACATAGACAGCGGCACGGAAAGGGCAACAAACAATGCGTTGGTTACACCCATAAAAAACATAAGAATAAATGTTACCAGGATAAAACCGATGATAATGGTATTGATCAGGTCATGCAGCGTGACTTCTGTTTTATTTGACTGGTCACCGGAAATAGTAATGTCAAGGCCTTCAGGAAATTCTTTTGCCTTCATGTCCTTGATGATGTCTTTAATTTTTTCAGAAGCCTCAATCAGGTTTTCGCCCGATCGTTTAATTACATTGAGGGTAATTACATTTTTACCTTTGCTGCTCGAAAAACTTTCCTGTTCCAGAAACCCGTCTGTAACATCTGCTATATCTTTGATGTACATCCGGGCACCACTTTGTGAAGTAATGACTAAGTTTTTAATTTCTTCAACCGTTTTAAATTCCTTTTTTACATTCAGGGTTCTTTTCATTCCGCCCATTGGTAAGTTACCCAGAGTCACCGAAAGGTTTTCAGAACTTAATGCGCGTTGTATATCGCCGAGGTTAAGCTGGGCTGCCTGCATTTTGTACATGTCTAAGTTCACCTGTATTTCCCTGTCCAATGCACCAACAATCCTGGCTTCATTTATTTCTTTTAAACCTTCTATACGGTCCTGAAGGTCTTCTGCATATTGTTTCAATTTTTTCAGTTCATATTTTCCGGCAATATTGACGTACATGATAGGAATTTCGGAAAACGCGATTTCTTTTATCATCGGTTCCCGTGTAAGTGTTTGTGGTAAATCGGCACGTGCCTCGTCTACCGCATCCTTTACTTTTAGTTTCGCTTTGTCTGCCGGCACGCTTGTATTGAACTCGGCAACAATAACCGAAACGTCCTGCAGGGAAGTTGAAGTCACCTTTTTAATCCCTGCTATTGATTTTAATTTCTTTTCAATAGGTTTGGTAATGGTGTTCTCAATATTGGTGGGGGAGTTTCCGGCGTTGATGGTATTGATATAAATGGTTGGCACAGTAATGTCCGGGAAACTTTCTTTCGGTAAACCATTGTAGGACTTGATACCAATAACACAAATAAATATAGTTAAAATATATATGGTTGTTTTATTGTCTATGGCCCAGCTGGAGAGTTTAAACTCTTTAAATTTTTCTTTTATGTTCATGTAATTTGTTTTTTAACGACACTATTGAACAGCATTAATCAAAATGGATAAGGCTTTCATAATGAACGGTGATACTAAATTATTTTTTATAAGAGATGGCATCGCCCTCATTAATGTTGTCGTATCCGGCAGTTATTAAATTATCTCCTTCTTTTAAGCCCTGAATAATTTCGATTTTGCCCTCATATTCGTGCCCTGATTTAATAATACGTTTTTCGGTTTTTGATCCATTGGCAACGTATACAAATTTTTCGCCGTTGGTGGATGTTTGTATAATACGGATTGGAACGGTGATAACAGGGGTGGCAGACTTGTAGTCGTTGATCTTCATTTTTGTAACCATGTTGGGGTGATACTCTCTTTTATTGTCCAGCAGGGCTTCAATGGTAAAGGTGCGTGTAAAGTTACTGATCGAACGTGCGGCGTAATTTACTTTCGATTCGGTTGAATCGTTGGTGTCCGGGAAATAAATTTTTACATAATCGTCTTTTTTAACCCTTCCGGCATAGGCTTCGGCCAGGTCGGCTTTTACCTTTAAGTTTGAGAAGTTGATCACCCGTATGGCAGGTACACCGGGCATAATAGCCTGTCCCACTTTAATATCAACAGCGTCTATTGTTCCGTCGATGGGAGAAACAATTTTACTCATGCGCAATTGTTCCTGTAAAGAACCAATTTTCTTTTCTAAGCTTTCTTTGTTGTTTTTTGCGGCAAGGTATTGTACTTCGGTACCTACTTTTTGTTCCCACAGGCTTTTTTGTTTTTCATACAATTGTGTAACGAGTTCCAGGTTGACCTGTAAATCCGACAAGCCCTGCTGAACAGCGCGCGCATCTGTTTCGGCCAGTACCTGTCCTTTGCTTACTTCTTCGCCTACTCTTGCAGTAATTTTTGTAATTGTTCCGGGCATCTCTGATGAAAGGCTTACGTTCTCATCGGCGTCCACTCTCCCCTGCACATCAATAAAGGTTGAAAACACCTGGGCCACAATTGGCGTGACCTCAACTAAGTTTATTTTTTTAGCTGTTGTGTCCTTGTTTTCCCTGGCAATCTGGGCTTTAACGGAATCTATCTTAACAGCGAGTTCATCCTGCTGTTTTAATAAAGCTTCCAGTTCCGCTTTTTTATCTTTTCCACCGCCTCCGCATGAAGCCAACAAGCTCAGTACGGTAAGTATTATTATTGTATTTTTCATTCGTATGTTGTTTTATATTCGGGTTCTTAATTTTTATTATTTCACTAATGCTCCGGTTGCTTTCATATAATCCAGCTTAGCAACCAGCATATCGTAAATGGCATTAAAATAATTGGTTTGCGATTCGGCCAATGAGGTTTGTGCATTCAGCATTTCAACATTGGAACCAAGGCCCTGCTGGTATTTTTTTTCGCTTACATCATAAATACTTTGAGCCAGCGCCATGTTCTTTTTTTGTGTTTCCATACTGGCCAGGGCATTTTGATAATTTACGCTTGCCGATTTGGCTTCAAATTCAATGGCCATTTGTAAGCCTTGCAATGAATTGCTTGTTTTTACAAGGTTTAATTTTGCCTGTTGTATTTTCCAGTGTTTTTGCAGTCCGTCGAAAATGGGAAGATTAAGAGTGGCTCCTATTACAGTTGAGGGGTAATATTTCCCTAAAGGATTGTCTGGGTTACTTTTGCTCATAAAATTAAATTTTATATTATATGCATTATACCCCAAACTGGCATAAGCCACTATGTTTGGTAAATAAGCCATTTTACCCCGGCGTATATCTATTTGATTAATTCTTTGCTGTGTTTCAAGTATTGAAAACTCGGGGCGGTTGGAAAAATTAATTTTTGATTCTTCTGAAATTTCAGAATTGATTGGAGCCTCTGCGTTCAATTTATCTGATAATACAATAGCATCAGAAAGTTTATAACCCATTTGAAATTTTAACAAGGCTTCACTCAAATCAATTAAGCGTTCGGTTTTTGCTTTTTCGGTTACTAAATTGTTGTAATTTACTTCTAATCTGTCTACATCAATTTTTTCTACAAGGCCTTCTTTGTTATAGGCTTTGGTATCATCCAGCAATTTTTTAAGGCGGATTAGGTTCGCATCCAGTAGTTTAATTCGTTCTTTATTTATTAACACCATGTAATATGCTTTACTTACATTTTGAATAACATCCGCTTTACCTCGTTGTACATTTTTTTCAGCTAATAACATATACTGCTTAGATGAAAGAACACCCATAAAATAGTCGCTGTTAATTATAAGTTGTGAAATAGATATATTAGGATTAACACTATATTTTAAACCCATTTGAAAAGGTGCGTAAGGGTACTTCCCTGTTGTGTCTGCTCGGTTAGCAACAACAAATGTGGGTACGTTAATTAAGTCTCTTACATCAAAACTTCCCGTAATCTGTGGCAAACCCAAACCGGTAATTTCATTTTTTTTGTACTTCGTCTGCAATATTTCCAACTCGGCGTTCAGGTAATTGGTATTGTGTTTCAGGGCATAATCAACTGCGGCCTGAAGGGTAAATTCCCCTGTTCCTTTGGGTTCCTGCTGTGCCGCAGCACTCAGGGTGAGCAGCAAAAGCATGTAGCTTAGTATTCCAGTTCTCATATTATTGTTTTTATTTTTAGATATTAGTACTGAGATTCGAGATGTTAGGCCGATTCATCAGCTAATTATCAACACCTATCCCGTTTTCATTTACCTGTTTCTCTCATCAGCTAATTAGCTAATTATCACATCAGCTAATCCTCGTCCTCCTGAATCTGCTTGTATTTATTAATCAGTTTATGTCCTTTTATAGTTGTAATGCCGTGCATAAAATGGTCTAACAAGACCTCGTTTATTTTCGCCATACTGTTTTCGCTGTCTAAAAAAACATCGGGGGTTAAAATCAAATCCACCTGGATCATTCTGTACCTCGCCATCAGGGCCACATTAATGTCTTTGCGGTAATAACCTTTTTCAATTCCTTCTTCTAAGTTTTTTTGAAGGACGTTTAAGACCATCCCGTTTTTAAATTCATTGAAACGTTTCCAGGCATTGGGGTAAAATTTTTGTAAATCGTAAAAAAACACCGGGTTGATTTTTGAAAAAACATTCGTCATGTGTTTGGCTGCTTCCAGCATTTCGTGTATGGGGTCCTTGCTGGTTTCGGATAGCTCGGTAAATTTACATTCGTTCTCCTGCATGGACAGGTTGCACAAGGAATCCACAATTTTGGTTTTATCTTCATAAAACTGGTAAATTGTTTTTTTCGAAACGGCCAGGTGCCTGGCGATATCATCCATGGTAATCCGCTTCATCCCGTATTTAAAAAACAACTCCCGGGCAGCTAATAATATCTTCGTTTCTGTTTTCATTTTTAAAATCCGGGACAAAACTATGGAAACTTTTTTTGTCTCACAAGTTTCCTTTCAAATTTTTTCTGTTTTTCTTTAATTTTTCGCATATTTATAGTCCCCCCAGGCTCTTTAAGTACTTAAAAATGAAACAAATTCCCTACATTTGCAGGCTACTGAAATTTTTGTTCAGGGGAGGGTTTTGTCGGGTTTTAATATCTTTGACAGGTACTTAACGAGGCCCTTCATCTTAAATTATTTTAATACATCAACCAATGAGAAATTTTTTTTACTTCTTATTTACAACACTTACACTTCTTTTTTCAAGGCTAAATGCCCAGGATCAGTGGACGGCTTCGGACACTACGGGTTTTGGTAATAAAGGCAATTCAGACGCCCACAGCCTGATTACATTTAAGTCGAGGATATTTTGTATTGGCGTCGGTAGCAGCAACGGTGTGTACAGTTCGGTTAGCGGGAACCCGGGAACCTGGCAATGCAGCAGCGGTAGCTGGGGCAGTAATTTTGAAGTGTCTAATCTGGCCCTTACCCCCGATTCCGGCGGTATTTTATACGCCGGCGGGTACGATTACAACAGCTACCTGTCGAAGGTATATGCCAGCAACGACGGGTCGAACTGGCACCTTGTATTTAGCCAACCGAACGGCAGTATTAAAAACATCATTGCCTATAAAGGGAATTCATCTGTGGATTCATTGTTCATTGTATACAACGACCAGGTTTGGAAAGGGCCCATCACGGGCGTGGATTCAGCCAATACTTCCAACACCTGGAGGGTGCTGACATCGCTTTCGGCTGCTATTGGTATTAACCAATATACCAACATTTATTCGGCCTGTGTGCACAACAACAAATTGTATTATGGTATGGACAACGGGTATACCGGAACTTCCGCTCAAATGATGCAGACCAACGATGGGATTCATTTTGTTATCGATACCCTCTTCCGCACTGCGCCTGGTTTTAACATGCAGGACAGCAAGCTGTCTTCCCTTGTTTCGCACAACGGTTATTTGTATGCCGGCTTTTACAATTATTCAAACGGCGCGCAGGTTCTGCGCACACTCAACGATACCCTCTGGTCGGTATTGGCTACATTTCCGGGCTACTCCGATATTCCGGGTATGTATAGCGACAATGGAACACTTTACACCGCTTTGCAAAACAGCAGCAGTTATTCTCAGGGAAGAATTATGAAGTCTGCCAACGGAACAACGTTCAGCAATTCCGATACCACCCTGTTTGGGGTGTATGGCAACAGCGGGGAAAAAGGATGTTTTACCAAACTGAACAACCATCTTTATTACGCCTGTAAAAACTCAGCGGGGATGGGCAACCGCTTAAACGGAACAGCTCCGACAGTCAACACCATGATGGGCTACACCTCCGGCCAGGTGTGGAGGACTTGTTTAACGGGCAGTACTATTCCTGTTGTTACACTTGCTGATCACGACAGCACCGTGTGTTCCGGCACCAATGTTACTGCTACTGTTACAAGTACCAATACCTCTTATTTATGGAGCAACGGGAGTACAAGTCCCGGCGGGCCATTGCAATCGCCCGGCTTGTATTACCTTACCGTTACAGATGCCAACGGTTGTTACAATGCAACAGCTTTTCACATCGGGGCCATTCCTGTTCCGCTCGCTCCCTCCATTACCAGCAGCCAAACACCTTGTAAAGGCATTGCAGTTACCCTGAGCGCAAGCGATCCCCTGTATGACCACAATGCATTAGAAGCCGACGGTTCGCTTGGTTATGCCGCGAGCCATGATTTAACAAGCCATCTGAACCAGAGCGATTCATTAACACTTGAATTGTGGTTCAAGGCATACGGCGAAGGAGTCATCCTTATGGAAACAGACACTTCTACTTATTACTGGACGAATAGTCAGATAGAGGTAACACCCGGAGATACCCTGCGCGTGGCTGTATCCGGACTTACACCAATTAGTCTGGGTAAAATAGACCTGAATACCTGGCACCATGTTGCGCTGCGTTACGACAAGGCCAATCTGCGCTTAGACGCTTTTTTAAACGGAGTGGCCAGTACCAATCCTTCCTTCGGCGATCGTCAGTCGCCTTTTGAACAGGGCTATACCGTTAAATACCTCCTGGCCCGTTACTGTTATCCCAATCTTGGTTCCGGCAATTATTTCAACGGACAGCTGCGCGATTTCAGGGTATGGAAGACTTGCCGTACAAATGCGGAAATTGTTTCGGGTATGAATTCAGTCGTGGCTGTTAGTCAGGACCTTGTAGCCACTTACCCCATGAACCAGGGAAGCGGGACTGTATTAACTGATGCAAGCGGCAACAATTTGAACGGTACTATTTATAACGGGGCAACGCTTATTGTTCCTCCCACTTTTAACTGGAGCCCGGCCACTTTCCTTAACACCACAAGTGGCAACAGTGTTATTTGTACAGCTGATTCATCAGTTACTTATACCATAACATCTGCCAATCAGTCTGCCTGTACAAGCACCGCTACTTTCCCTGTGTTCATTAATAAACTTCTTTTTCTTCCTTCCAACCCGCACATTTGTAAACCTGACTCGGCTGTAACCATTTCTGCGGCTTTCCTGTCTCAGCCTAATAACTGGTCAGACTTTATTGTTAATCCAAATTCAACTTCCTGGTATAGGTTTGATGTAAACGATGGATCTTGTGCTATTAAAGATTCTATACTGGTACAGGTTGGCCAGGGAATTACGATGACCCTTAACCCCGCAGGTCCGGTAACGCTTTGTTACACCGATACTGCTTTGTTGGGAGCCACCATCACCGGAGGAACTACACCCATCACCTATCACTGGATGGATGGAACAAACACGTTTACAAGTCCAACTATTTATGTTAGCCCAACTACACCCACTACTTATACTTTAAGTCTGCTGGATGCGATTGGTTGTTCTGCTGCATCAGCTGTATCTGTTACAGTGAACCCAAGCACTCTGCTTACCGGAACCATTACGTTACAAGCCGGCGGAACGGTGCAACACGGTGCTGTTTACCTGTTTAAACACCAGCCCGGAAGTGCCAATGCAGACAGCATTGGATTCGTTCCCGTTTCAACCACCGGTGCCTATACCTTTGCCAATCTTAACTTTGGGGACTACCTCATAAAAGCCATTGCAGACACCAACAATTATCCAAACGCGATTGCTACATATTTTGGTAATGAATACATCTGGGATTCATCCACGGTGTATACACATGGTTGTGCGCAAAACGACACGGCCAACATTCAGGTTATTACAGTCAACCCGATGACCGGCACAGCTTCTATTTCGGGTTATGTTATAGAAGGTGTCGGCTACGGTGCCCGTTTAATGGGTGGTGGTGGAACCTATCCCGTATTTGTTCCCGGCGGGCCTATCCGCGGGGTAGATGTTAAATTGGGTAAAAACCCCGGAGGCGGGGCAGCAGCCCGAATAAGGACTGACTCGTCTGGTTATTATCACTTCCACCATATTGATGTGGGCAATTACACCATTTATGTAGACATCCCAAACCTTCCGATGGACTCCACCCGTATCGTAAATATTACCGGTGCCGATTCAAGTGTACACAACGATTACTTAGTTGACTCGACAAAAATTTATGTTGTAGACACCGTAACCCTGAGCATACATAGCACTAAAATTGACAACGACGCTGGTTTTAAGATTTACCCGAATCCTGCAAAAGGTATGGCCAGTATTGTTTATGAATTGAAACAGGACGACATTGTCTGCATTGAAATGTACAATGCTTTGGGTGAAGAGGTAACAAGAATTTATAAAGGCAAGCAACAAAAAGGGAATTACAGTTATACGCTGGATGCCCGTCACCTTGGATTAAAAAACGGAGTATATATATTAAACCTCCGAATGAAGAACAGTGTATTTACACAAAGAATTGTAATTATAGAATAAATCTTCCTGAATAAGATAAAGGCTCGTTCAACACGGGCCTTTTATTTTTTCTCCATCTCTTCCACCACCAGCGAATCAGCGTACTGAAAGTAATACCTGTTTTTTTCGGTTCGGATTTGAATCACCAAAGAATCATTTACAGCTAAAGCGTTCGTGCTGATTAATTTGGTGTTGTATACCTTAAAATCAGGGGCGGCATAATAAAACAAATCATTGTCCCTCAACTGAAACGATTTGATTCCTTTTACAGGAAGCGTTTTATAATAGGTCCCGTAAATATCAAACACCAAAACACCCTCGCTAACATTGTTTAAATAAACATAACCATTGTGCTCCATCATAAAATTTGGGTGCAATTCGGTGTTCAACAACCTGTTCAGATTTCCTGTACTTACTATTTTATTCAGGTTGTCGTCCAAACGAACCAACTCCGCATTTTGCCTATTGTACAACCAGACGCCGTTGTTAAAGGAGTTACAGGCCAGGTCACTTTGTTCGAGAAAAATATTTTCCAAAGAAATACTTTCTCCATTCTGACTCAGTTGCGAATCAAGAAAAATTAATTGGGCAAAGTCTTTGTAAAATATTAATACACGTAAAGGGTTGGAAGCATCTATGGAAGTAATACGCCCCAGTTTTTTGTTGCTGTATACCTTTAATAGTTCTCCTGCGGGATTGTACTTTTTTATTTCATCCCCTTTTACAACATATAAATTGCCAATGTTGTCGGTCGTAAAAAAATCGCTTTTGATTTTTAAGGTATAAACGGGTTTCCACCCGTCGCTCATAAAAGCAAGGGAAATAAAAAGGAACGCTACAAATGTATACTTTTTCATCATTGGGTTTTCAAATTCAGTGCGCTCCTACGGAGCTTATCCATTGGGACGTTTTTTTCTACAAACAGTGCGTCCCTCCGGGACTTTTAATTGTATTTATTAATCTTCTTTACTGTTAACTTATACTTGCAAACTTATCAGGGTGTTTTTTATTTCGCGATGTTTAACTGGTTCTATTTGCTCAATTATAACATGAAAATTTTTCTCGTTTACTATTATTCATTGCTCCGTAGGGGCAAACTGTTTGTAGAAAGCATGTTTTCATTACAATTCAAGCTCCGTAGGAGCGGCCTGTTAATCAATCCATTCGAATAAATATTTTTCGTCATAATCAATCTCAAATTTTTGCAGGAAATCAAGGTATTCTTTTTTAAATGTTATTGTTTTATGATGTTCTTCCTGATTTAAAATATATTTAATTACATTATCAATTTGACTCTTTGAATAGGAAAAGGCACCAAAGCCTTCCTGCCAATTAAATTTCCCTCTTACCCATTTCTTCTCGTTTATAAAACCTGACGAGCCTGTTTTTATATCTCTAACCAAATCAGACACCGCAAGTGAAGGTTTCAGGCCCACCAACAGATGTGTGTGATCGGGCATACAAAAAACGGAGAGCATTTTTTGTCCTCGATTTTGAACTATACCCGTAATATACTTGTGCAGTTCTTCGCGGTTATTTTTTGAGATCAGGTTTTCCCGACCCTTGACGGCGAAAACAATTTGAATATATATTTGTGAATAGGTGTTTGGCATTTTCAGGGCGCTCCTACGGAGCTTATTAACTGGGTTTTATGTTTTTTCTACAAACAGTGCGTCCCTCCGGGACTTTTAACTTCATTTGCTTAATCTTTTTCCCTCTTAAATTATACTATCAAACATATCTGTTTCGTTTTGTTTCGAAATGTTTAACCTCCTTTATTTGTCAACTATAACATGAAAACCCCTCTCATTTATTATACATTGCTCCGTATTGGATTTTATGTTTTTTCTACAAACAGTGCGTCCCTCCGGGACTTTTAATTTCATTTGCTTAATCTTTTCCCACTTAAATTATACTATCAAACATATCTGTTTCGTTTTGTTTCGAAATGTTTAACCTCCTTTATTTGTCAACTATAACATGAAACCCCTCTCATTTATTATACATTGCTCCGTAGGAGCAAACTGTTTGTAGAAAGTATGTTTCCATTACAATTCAAGCTCCGTAGGAGCGGCCTGTTTCTACATACGACCATCACAAATTCAAATACGGCATCAGCCCATGCAAGCCACCTTCGCGGCCAAAACCACTTTCTTTATAACCTCCAAAGGGTGAAGCCGGATCAAATTTATTATAGGTATTGGCCCATACCACGCCCGCTTTTAATTGTGAAGTTAAGTTAAATATCCTGGAGCCCTTGTCCGTCCACACTCCTGCCGATAAACCATAAGGGGCGTTGTTGGCTTTTTCTATCACTTCTTCAATGGTACGGAAAGTTTGAACGGCCAACACCGGGCCAAAAATCTCTTCCTGTACAATACGGTGCGATTGTGATGCGTTTAAAAATAAAGTGGGCTTACAATAAAATCCTTTCTTTGGGATAATACACGAAGGCTGATACATCTCAGCTCCTTCTTTTTTCCCTACACTTAAATACTGATTGATCTTATCCAATTGTTCTTTTGAATGAATAGCTCCGATGTCGGTATTTTTATCCAGCGGATCGCCAACAATAAGGCTGCTCATTCTGTCTTTCAGTTTGTCTATTAGCTTATCAGCAATACTTTCCTGCACAAACAAACGCGAACCTGCGCAACAGACATGGCCCTGGTTAAAAAATATTCCGTTCACTATTCCTTCAACAGCCTGATCGATGGGCGCATCTTCAAAAACAATATGCGCTCCTTTTCCACCCAACTCTAAGGATAGTTTTTTATTGCTCCCTGCCAAAGCCTTTTGAATTACTTTTCCTACTTCAGTGCTTCCGGTAAAGGCTACCTTGTTTATTAAAGAGTGGTTCACAAGTGCTGCGCCTGTTTGTCCGGCTCCGGTAATGATGTTGACCACACCATCGGGCAAGCCACTTTCCTGAATAATTTCGGCAAGTTTAAGTGCGGTGAGCGGAGTTGTTTCGGCGGGTTTTAATACAACAGTGTTCCCTGTGGCGAGTGCGGGTGCTATTTTCCAGGCCGCCATTAATAAGGGGAAATTCCAGGGGATGATTTGCCCTGCTACCCCCACAGGCTGAGGCTTTCGGTTCGGGAATGCATAGTCTAATTTATCGGCCCAGCCTGCATAATAAAAAAAGTGATTGGCTGCTAAAGGGATGTCTATGTCGCGGCTTTCGCGGATGGGTTTACCTCCGTTCATGGTTTCAATTACTGAAAACTCGCGGGCGCGTTCCTGGATCATACGGGCAATGCGGAAAATATATTTCGCCTTTTCTTTCCCCGGCATTTTTTTCCAGGTTTTATCGTAAGCGCTTTTAGCTGCTTTAACCGCCTTGTCTACATCCTTTTCATCGGCCTCGGCCACCTGAGCCAACAGCTGTTCTGTAGAAGGTGAAATGGTATTTGTATATTTTCCTTTGCCTGGTTTTACAAACTTTCCATCAATAAACAAATCGTATTTTTTATTTATATGAACATGATCCGTTGCTTCCGGTGCAGGGGCATAAGCCCAGTCGAATATTTTGTCTGCCTGTGTAGTTTGCATGGCTATCTTCTTGTCTTGTTTTTTTCTTCGACTCCTCAAAAGTCCTGTTAGGGTTCAGCAGATCACAATCATCAACACCTGTCTCCTTTCATTTACCTGTCTCCCCCCATCAGCTAATTAGCTAATCATCACATCAGCTAATCTTTACCAATATAATCCCCTGAGTAATACACCTTCTTATCATCTTTCTCCAATTGTAAAATAATATCATTGGCTAAGCTGCTGGCTCCAAAGCGGAACCATTCGTTCGTCATCCAGGCAGGGCCAAGGGTTTCGTACAACATCACTAAATACTGCAGGGCCGATTTTGAAGTGGATATTCCTCCGGCAGGTTTCATTCCCACCATCTTTCCTGTTTTTATAAAGTAGTCTTTAATCGCCTGTAGCATCACCAGGCTAACCGGCATGGTGGCCGCAGGTTGTATTTTACCGGTGGATGTTTTTATAAAATCGGCACCAGCGTATATCGCTATATCACTTGCCCTTCGTATGTTATCAAGGCTTGAAAGTTCGCCCGTTTCAAAAATAACTTTCAAGCGAACAGGCCCGCAAAGGGCTTTAATGGTCGCTATTTCATCAAACACAAAATTGTAATTGCCTTTTAAAAATTCACCCCGGCTAATCACCATGTCAATTTCATCGGCTCCGTTGTCTATCGCAAATTTTGTGTCGGCTATTTTTACATTCAATGGCGCATTACCACTGGGGAAAGCCGTTGACACCGAAGCTACTTTAACTGCACTTCCTTTTAAAGCTTCTTTTGCCGTTTTAACGTAAACAGGGTATACACATACAGCCGCCACTGTTGGCAGGTCTGGTAAAGCATCGTGCGGGTGCAGGGCTTTGTAACACATCTGCCGGATTTTCCCTTCTGTATCTTTTCCTTCCAACGAGGTTAAATCAATCATATTCAGGGCTAATTTTAAGCCCCGGGTTTTCGATTGTTTTTTTATACTGCGGGTATTCAGGCGGGCTATTCTTTCTTCAACTCCCACCTGGTCAACAACCGGACTGAAACGAAAATCGGGAATCTGTTTAGTTGACATACGTTTTAAGCTTTTCGAAAAATCTATGCATCGGCTTTCAAAATTAACAATATTTCACAACAATTTTGAGCTGTTTATCAGGCAGTTCTCCGCCCAACAGCAAAAGATAACCGTTGGTACTTTTGTAAACTGATTTTCTTGAGTAATATCGTCTTAAAACTTATATTTACACTTTGTACCAGGCAGGAGAATGATTAATTTTTGCGAGAAAATAAGGGCAAAACATAAAACACTTTGCAGTGTCCCGGATGGGAAACTGGTTTTTGGCCTGTATAAAAACACCCATGAAATTAATGCGGAAGAATGGAACAGCGTGATTGGCGGGCAGCACTTTTTTCTGCAACTTAATTATTTATCGCTGGTTGAAAAGCTGCATTCCCCGGCCATTTACTTTAGGTACATCATTGTCTACAAAAACAAAGTCCCTGTATTTGTTACTTATTTTCAGATCAACGATTTTACGGCCGATGTGTTTGGAGATTTATTAGATTCCCAGTTCGCTTCTGTTCAATCCAAAAGGAAACGTTTGTTTGCGCATTACCTCGACCATCAGAAAACAAATGTGGTAATGCGGCTGCTTACCTGTGGGAATAATTTTATAAGCGGGGAAAATGGCATGGCCTTTAAAGACCTTACAGCAGCTGAAGCCTTTGATGTGCTGGAGAAAGTTGTGGATGTAATCGGGCGGGAAGAAAAGCTAAGGGGGAAAATTTCAGCGACACTCATAAAAGATTTTTACAGCACAACATTAACAAAACACAAAGGATTAGATGAAGAAAAATTCACTTCCTTTTCTGTTGAGCCGAATATGATAGTGGATATTCCCGAAGGTATAAAATCACTGAATGAATACATTGCCTTGTTCTCGAAAAAATACCGCAACCGGGCAAAAGGTATTTTTAAGGCCGCTGCAACCATCGTCCGAAAAGAGCTCAGTGAACAGGAAGTAGAACAATATGACAAAGAAATTTACCAGCTGTATGAACAGGTGTATGAACACGCCAAGTTCAAATTAGTAAAATTAGGAGCCCGGTATTTTACCGAAACAAAAAAAACATTTTCCCAACAGTTTAGTGTGCACGGGTTTTTTCTTAACAATAAACTCATTGCATTTGATTCAGGGTTTTTACCTGGCAACAACACTGTTGAAGCCCACTTCATTGGTTTTGATTATAAGCTGAACAAAGACTTTGAGCTGTACCAGAATATTTTATACAGCTATATTGATTGCGCCCTGCAAAACAATTGTAAGCACATCAACCTGGGGCGCACTGCTTCCGAAATAAAAAGCACGGTTGGGGCCAAAGCACAGGACCTTACCTGTTATGTACGCCCACAAAACACCGTGAGTAAAATGGCCCTCAGTCCTTTGGTTTCCTTTTTACAGCCAACAGAGTGGGTTCCCCGGAACCCGTTCAAGGAAGACTAATGAATCCTTTTAATTTATTTCCTGCTAAGATTTTTAGTACCCCATCCCTCTCACTTTCTCACTCTCTCACTCTCTCACTTTTTTGACTTTTAACTTGCCTACTTCCCGCTAATTTCCCTATCTTTGTCGGCAATTGTCAAATTTATTCAAAATCAAAAATGAGCGCAACAGTTACGAACACCAAAGAGCTTAAAGTGTCTAAGCTTGCCGAAAACATTATCGGGTCAGAAATTATTAAACTTGCAGCAGAAGTAAACGAAAAGATGAAGAAGGGCGAAAAGGTTTACAATATGACGATTGGTGATTTTAACCCGAAGGTGTTCCCTATTCCTGCAGAACTGAAGCAACTTATTGTGGATGCTTATTTTGACGATCAAACCAATTACCCGGCTGCTGATGGTATGCTGGAATTACGCACCGCTGTTTCAAAATTATTAAAAGAACGCGGTAATTTAAATTATGCCACCGATGAGATTGTAATTGCCGGAGGTGCACGCCCCGTTATTTACGCCATATTCAAAGCATTGGTAGATCCGGGAGACACTGTTATTTTCCCGGTACCATCCTGGAACAACAACCATTATACTTACCTCAACGGTGCAAAAGCTGTGCTGGTAGACGCAGGTCCTGAAAGTAATTTTATGCCTACCGCAGCTTTAATTCAACCACATATTCAATCGGCGAACCTTCTTGCCTTGTGCTCACCACAAAACCCGACAGGCACTGTATTTACCAAAGAAGCCCTGGAAGAAATATGCGACATGGTACTGGCCGAAAATATGCGCAGAAGTCCTGATCAAAAACCTTTGTACCTGATGTACGACCAGATTTACTGGGCGCTTACACATGGTAACACCAAACATTATGACCCGGTTTCACTTCGTCCCGAAATGAAAAATTACACCGTTTATGTGGATGGTATTTCCAAATCGCTGGCGGCAACAGGTGTAAGGGTGGGCTGGAGCATGGGACCCAAAAAAATAATTGATAAAATGAAAGCCATTTTAACTCACGTTGGCGCCTGGGCACCAAAAGCAGAGCAAATGGCTGCCGCCAAATATTTAGATAACTTAGAAGGTTACGATAAGTTTTTAGGAGAAATAAAAAGTAAAATCAACGACAGGTTACAGGGTTTCTATAAAGGCTTTATGGAGCTTAAAAAAGAAGGGCATTTGGTTGATGCAATTACTCCACAGGCCGCTATTTATTTAACCATACAATTTAACCTGTACGGTAAAAAAACAGCCGAAGGCAAGGTGCTTGAAAACACAAAAGACATTACCAAATACATTTTAGACGAAGCCAAAATTGCCGTTGTTCCTTTTTACGCATTCGGGGCATCCGACAATTCAAGCTGGTACCGCCTATCTGTTGGAACCTGTAAATTAGAGGATGTACAGGCCGCCGTTGATAGTTTAAGAACTGCCTTACAAAAATTAAGTTAACCTGATTTTATTTTCAGCAGCCCGTTCTGTTTATGAAAAACAATTATTGCATAATAATGGCCGGAGGCGTGGGAAGCCGCTTCTGGCCAATGAGCAAAACTTCTTACCCCAAACAATTTCTGGATGTATTGGGAACAGGCGAAACACTTTTACAGCAAACCTATAAGCGGTTTTTAAAATCCTGTCCCGAAAAAAATATTTACGTTGTTACAAGCGAACAATACAAACAATTGGTATACGAACAGTTGAAACGTATTCCGAAAGAAAATGTTTTATTGGAACCTTCCAGAAAAAACACGGCCCCCTGCATTGCTTATGCTTCTTATAAAATACACAAGCTGAACCCGAATGCCTTAACGGTAGTGGCGCCAAGCGATCACCTCATCACAAAGGAAGACACATTTACCAAAGCCATTAAATCCTGTTTTGCAAAAGCGCAAAGCGAAGATTGCCTGGTTACCCTGGGAATAAAGCCCAGCAGGCCCGATACCGGTTATGGTTACATTCAGTTTGTAGATTCGCCGGTAAAAGAAAAAGATACCCGTATAAAAAAGGTAAAAACCTTTACTGAAAAGCCGGATCATGAAATGGCTAAATTTTTTGTGCAGAGTGGGGATTTTTTATGGAATTCAGGGATTTTTATCTGGAGTACAAAAAGCATTATCAAAGCCTTTGAAAAACACGATCCCGAAATGGCTCATTTGTTCAGGGATGGAATTGATGTCTACAATACACCCGAAGAAAACGAGTTCATTAAAAATGCTTACATCACCTGTAAAAATATTTCCATCGATTATGCCGTGATGGAGAACGCCAAAAATGTCTATGTACGGTCTTCTATTATCGGTTGGAGTGATTTAGGGACCTGGGGAAGTTTATATGCACACATACCGCATACGCCCGGTGAAAATGCTGTGGTTGGAAAAAACGTAATGTTGTACAACAGTAAAAATTGCATTGTTCATGTTCCCAAAGAAAAATTGGTCATCTTACAGGGCCTGGAAGATTATATTGTTGTTGAATCAGACGGAATATTACTGGTATGCAAAAAACAGGATGAACAACAAATCCGGAATTTTGTAAACGATGTGAAGGTGCAGAAGGGGGAGAAATTCGTCTAAACCTATATGTATTCAGGTTTAATCGTTTATTCGTTCCTAAGTTCAATAGTTGCAGAACAATTGAACGAATAAACAATTGAACAAATAAACAATTGAACGAATAAAAATGGATTTACTATTCCCCGAACACTGGAAAGATTACGAACTGCTTGATTGTGGTGATTTCGAAAAACTCGAACGTTTTGGTGAATATATTACTATACGACCCGAACCACAAGCGGTATGGGAAAAAGAATGGACCAGTAACGAATGGGAAAAAAAGGCGCACGTAAAATTTGTTCCCCGCTCCAGCTCATCAGGCGATTGGGTAAAAACAAAAAAAATGCCCGATCAATGGGTGATTCAATACCATCCTCTGGGTTTAAAATTCCGCCTCGGCTTAACCTCTTTTAAACATGTAGGGATTTTTCCTGAGCAGGCCGTTAACTGGGAGCTGATCCACCAGTCATTAAAAAAAATGACAAAGCCCAAACCAAAATTTTTAAACTTATTTGCCTACACCGGTGGCGCATCCATAGCTGCACGCAAAGCAGGAGCTGATGTAACACATGTTGATTCAATAAAACAGGTGCTTACCTGGGCCAATGAAAACATGCAGCTTTCCAGCCTCGACAATGTGCGCTGGATGGTAGACGATGCACTAAAGTTTGTTAAAAAAGAAATCAGAAGGGGAAATAAATATCAGGGCATTGTACTCGACCCTCCCGCTTTCGGGCATGGACCCAACGGAGAGAAATGGAAATTAGAAGACCATATTTTAGAAATGATGCAGGGGGTGTTGCAATTGATTGACGAAGAGGAACACCTGTTGATTTTAAACGCTTACTCACTTGGCTTCTCAGCCATGGTGGCCGAAAATTTATTGCAACGTTTTGCTAAAAGGCATCAATCCGAATTAAGCAGCGGTGAATTGTACCTTCCTTCCACATCTGGTGTTAAATTGCCATTGGGTGTTTGGGGACGATTGGTAAAGTAGAAGTACGATTGTTGGAATTAAAAACGTTGTATATTACACAGACTGAATACAAGGTACAACATACAACCTATTAACTATTCGCTAATCCCTATTATCTAAAAAATGAACTACTGGTTAGTAAAATCCGAACCTTTTAAATACAGCTGGGACAAGCTGGTAAAAGACAAACAAACTATCTGGGACGGGGTACGCAACTATGCTGCCCGCAACAACCTTAGGGCCATGAAAAAAGGCGATCACTGCTTTTTTTACCACAGCAACGAAGGACTTTGCATTGTAGGAATTGCCAAAGTGGTAAAGGAGCATTACCAGGACCCCACTACAAAAGAAGAGGCCTGGTTAAGTGTAGACATAGCCCCGCACAAGGCCTTAAAAAAACACATCAGCCTGGCCGAAATTAAAGCCGACCCGGTTTTAAAAGATATGCAGCTGGTAAGGCTTTCCCGCCTGTCTGTTTCTGCAGTTACTAAGGCAGAGTATGAACGGATTCTTGAATTAACATCCTGATGATCGTTTTTCTGTTCATTCGTTTTTCCGTTCCCCGACAAGTAAACGAATGAACATATAAACTATAGAACAAAGTGCAAGAGCTCGAAATTATTTTAGAAGAACATAAACTGGCTGCTGCTGCTGCTCAATTGCTGGCGTTTGCAGGAGATACAAAGGTGTTTGCTTTTCATGCGCACATGGGCGCAGGTAAAACCACTTTTATAAAAGCCATCTGCCGGACACTGGGAGTGGCTGAAAACATGAGCAGTCCTACTTATGCTATTGTAAACGAGTACCAAAACAACAAACAGGAAAAAATATACCATTTCGATTTATACCGGTTAAAAAAAGCCGGAGAATGCTTAGACATTGGGTTTGAAGAATATATTGAGAGTGGAAATTATTGTTTTATTGAATGGCCCGAAATAGCGGAGCCACTTATTTTAACAAATTTCCTGATCGTTGTCATACAGTTGAAAGACAATGTTCGTTATCTTAGGGCATCTAAAAAATAATACTCATGCGCAAGTGTTTTGTTTTATTGCTTTTAATAGTGCAAACAACAATTTCCTTTGCAAGAGTTTTTTCCGATACAAGTATTGTAAAAAAGAAAGGTTCCTTTTATATTTTATGGGGCTACAACCGCGAACGTTATACCAAAAGCACCATACACTTTAAAAACGATGGCGACCCGAATTTGAAAAATGAATTTGGAGTATATGATTTCCGGATATACAAGGCCGTGGCACACGATGCTCCGGACTTTGATAAACTGCCCGATGTTATCAATATTACCATCCCCCAGTTTAATGCCCGCGCAGGTTATTACTTTAACAATGAAAGGGATTTTGGAATTGAAATAAATTACGATCATGCCAAGTACGTTGTAACCGACGGACAAAAAATGAGAATTAAAGGAAATATACTCGGGCAAATGGTAGACAAAGACACCGTTTTTTCTCGCAACGACTTTCATTTTGAACACACCGATGGCGCTAACTTCTGGATGTTTAATGTAATGAAGCGCTGGAAGCTGTATACCTCTAAAAATGAAAAACACAACATCGGCCTGGTCGTAAAACCAGGGATCGGTTTTGTAATGCCCCGCACCGATGTTACTATTTTTGGTCAGCGCCTTAACAACAACTGGAAAATTGCAGGAGCCATTGCCGGTGTTGAAACAGGTATAAGGGCAGAGTTGTGGAAGGGATGGGTAATTGAGTTTACGGGAAAAGCTACTTATGCCGATTATATAAACTGCCTTGTACACGGCAAAGGCCATGGCAATGCACAGCATGCATTTGGTGCACTACAGGGCATACTAACCATGGGCTATCAGTTCGACTGGGGGCATTTAGGAAAAAATCTGCGGTAGACATTAGTTCCTTGTTCGAAGTTCTGGTCAGCGAATTGTTAACAGTTGTTTTGACTACTAATTACAAATCAATACGAATATCCTAATGTTGAAATAACAAGTTACGAGCATGGCTATACACCCAAGGCCACACACAGATTAGTATATTCGTATAAATTTGTATTCGTAGATTCGCAACCCGTCAATCGTAATTCTTTAAGCAAGGGAATTGAGCGTAGTCAAAACAAGTTCCTTGTAACTTCTTCCGATTGGGATTGATTTCCCTTTTACTTCAATATCTGTTGCCGAATAAGAAACAATTTCTTTTGAAGCCACAATAAACGAGCGGTGTACCCGGATAAAATTACCTTTCACAGTGAGGCTGTCTGCTTTACTGATTTGCATTTTTGTACGGATACTATTTTCTCGCGTAACTATTTTAACGTATTCCCTGTCGCCTTCTAAGTAAACAATTTCATCCAGATAGACCTTTACTCTTTTTTTATCGGCGTTCACAAATATAAAGGGCCTTTCCGGTTCTTCTGCTAATACTGAAGGCATGGCTTGCTCAGGGGAGTTTATGTTTTTTAATTTGTTGATGGCTTTTATAAACCTTCCAAAATCAATAGGTTTTAAGAGGTAATCTATTACATTGTATTCATAACCCTGAATTGCATACTCATTGTATGCAGTCGTAATAATTACCGACGGTGGGTTCTTTAAGGAAGCCAAAAAATCAAGCCCCTTTAATTTCGGTAAATGGATGTCCAGAAAAATTAAGTCCACCTTTTCCGTACGCATGAATTCAAGTGCCTGTATCGCATCATTGCACACAGCCAGTAAATGAACAAAGTTCACCTGGCTCACATATTCTTCTAATAGTTCCGCCGCCAGAGGTTCATCCTCAATTATGATACAATTGTATTGTTTCATATAGTTTAAAGTTTAGAGTCCATCGTTTATTTGTCGACAGGAGGTTTCTTTGCTGTTGATAGCCATTGGATTAATTTAGTACAAGTAACAATTTTACTTTAAAGCGATCGAAGCTGTTCACAATTTCAAGTTTTCTTGTGGGATAAGTTAATTCCAGCTGGCGCTTACTGTTTTTTAATCCTATGCCTTCCGATTCAGGCGCTAAGCCCTTATCTGTTTCTTTTGAATTTTCTATTTCAAAAAGCAGGTTTCCTTTTTCCAATTGCAGGTGAATAAAAATACAGGCCTCAAACCTCGACTCGCCCGGCCCGTGCTTAAACGCATTTTCAATAAAGGGAAGAAGGATCAAAGGGGCAATGGGTTCCTGTTCATTGTCGATAGTTGTTTTAAACTCAATTTTTAATCGTTTGTTGTACCTTATCTTTTCAAGTTCAATATAATGTTCAATTACTTCTACTTCTTTACATAGTTCAACCCGTTGTTTGTTTGTTTCATACAACATATACCTGAGTATGGCCGATAATTTCATAATCATTTCAGCTGTATGTTCCGAATTTTTCCGGGCAAGTGCATAAATATTATTCAGGGTGTTGAATAAAAAGTGAGGATTGGTTTGTGCCTTTAAAAAATTCAATTCGGTTTCTAATTTCTGTTTGTTTAATTCTTTTTCCTTCTCTTTCCATATTAATTGCATACGGTATTGCTGCCAGGCAAAGCCCAGGCCGGCAGCAAAAACAAGGTCAAGAAAAGAGTTCATTAAGTTGAGGAAAACAAAAACACCTTCATGCTCATTTGTCTGCTCATAAATATGAGGGAATGTAATTTCATTGACCAAAATTCTGTGCAGCAAAATACCTGCAGCAAAAATCAACAACAGGGATATGAATACCACTATTGCTTTTTTTGTTTTTGTTACATATTGCTGAAGAATAAAACCTGCTAAATGGGTAAGAGGAATTTTTACCACTAATAAAAGTGCTTCCCCGTTAAATGCCCGGACGTAAGATTGTACTGTGGAACTATCTTTAAAGGCGGAACTGAACCATACATATTCGAGGTAAGCCTCGAACAACAGGTAGCCCAGCCAAAACAGGACAAAGGCTTTGTATTTTTTGAGCAGCGCCATACAACAATTTAAACCCGGAAATTACAAATAAAAAACAGCCTTTGTTATTCTATTCACCGGGCAATGAGCATCTTTTTTGTTTCGCTGAATTGCCCGGACTGAAGGGTATAATAATACAGCCCTGCAGGTAAATTGCTTCCATCAAAATTTACAACATATTTACCAGGACTTTGTTTGCCATTCACCACGGTCGCTACTTCTTTTCGCGTACTGTCGAATACCTTTAAAGTAACATGGCCTTTCTGCTTAATTTCGTAGTTAATAGTTGTAACAGTACCAAAAGGGTTGGGAAGGTTTTGAACCAATACTATATCACTTGTATTTTTGTTTGTTTTATTTTCTATTCCGGTTGGCACTAATGTATCGCTGAATAGTTCTGTTTCAAACAGGTAATCGTTTTTATAACCGCTGGCACAAATTAATTTCCACACATTGCCGGGCAGCTCCACCGAAGCACTTTGCCCGGTTAACCAGGCTGTTGGTTTATCGGGCAATTGTGTCCAGGCATTGTTTTTGGGGCTGTACACATAACATTCGTTGCTGTGTGTGTTAAAGGTGTTGTCGGTACTTCCTCCCGTCATTATTATACCCTTGTTACCCCAGGTGTATGCATCAAAAAATGTACGGGTTTGTCCCGGAAAGTTTACGCCTGTTGTCCAGTTAATCACTGCACGGTTGGTCTGACTAATTACCCCAACATAAACTGTGTTGTAATAATTAGTCGACCAAAAACCAGTTGTACCACACATATAAATCAGTGTATCTCCTGTTCGTGCAAAGCCACCATAACTTCTTCTTCCTCCTGAAGGGAAAGAGCTTGCAGAGCGCCAGGAGTTTGTGTTTGCGTTGTACAATTTTACAGTCCCGTCGTTAGGGCCGGCATAACCTCCTGCTGCATATATTAAACTATCCTGATACGCTACCGCCTTGGCATCTCCGGTTACATAAGGAAAATTAGCCGCCTGCGACCAGGTGTCCTGATGAATGCTGTATTTGTAAACTATATTTTGCCCGATACCAGGAGGGTTCACCACACCGCATATAACATAGATGGTGTCTTTTAAAACAGCTGTTGCTCCACCCAGTAAACCTGTAGGGTGTGGACTAAGAGTGTCCCATGAGTTTGTACTTAACTTATACCGTTGAAGCGATTTTACCATTACATCGTTTTGACCGCGGCCTGAAACAATAAACAACCAGGCATCATTATTTGTTACATACCCAACAGTGTTACCTGCGCGTACAGGTTTAATAATGTTAGTGCCTGTTGTCCATATTTGGGCCATGCAGGAATTGTAGAACAGGGCAATTGTGAAAAAAAGTAATTTGGTTTTCATAGGTTTTAGGTTTTGTTCATGTTTCATAATACAAGGTTTAGCCCTGAATGAATCCATAAAACAAAAATAGAACCTTTAGCCTGCCCTATAAGCAAGCGTATACTTACAACCACATAAAGTGTACAGAAAACAGATTTGAGAGGCTGAATAACAAAATAAGAAAAAGGATAAAAAGAGCTTATTTTCCGAGCATTTTTTCTTTGAGGTCTTCATCCGCAGGCTGGCTACACAACCAGATACCGAAGAGGGCTTTTTTAAAATCAAGCCCCGGAATCGTTACGGCTAATTTATTGTTTTTATAAATCAACACTCCTTTGCCGCTTTCATAAACTAAATCGTACACATCACCTTCCTGTATCTTCTCTTTAAATACCGCTTTAAACTGGTTGATGCGCGGTTGGATGGAAGCTGTATTGTTGTTGGTAGCGTTTGTAAAACCTTCGTCTACAGCAGTCGCCATTTTTTCGCTGGTAATCATGTCCGAAACAATGTGAAGTTTTATAGCCATGGTTTCATCAGCAGCGCTGATTTTATTGGCATCGTTGCTTTTCACTTTCAGGTACAAAGCCCCTACATAAAGATCCAACCAATATTTTTCCCGGATGCCCGCACCGTTTAAAACGAGGTTGGTATTCGCTGCTTTAAATGTGTTGGGTACCTTAATATCCCCTACTTCGGTTTGAGCAAAGCTCCCTGAGCCCAGCGCAATAAAAAAAACAATTGCCATTATGGTTTTCATGCAGAATATGGATTTAGAATTTAATTTTTAGCGTTTAGCATTTTTTCCCATTATCTTCCCTTTTCAAATTTAATCATTAATTCATCTTTTTTATTGGGCGATACATCAATTACCGAACCATCGGCCATTGTCAGTTGCCCGCCTTTGCCACGGGTATATTTTACAATATGGTCGAGGTTAATTAAATGCGATTTGTGTACCCGCATAAAACCCGATTCGCCCAATAGTTCTTCATAAAATTTAAGGGTGCGGCAAATCATCTTTTTTTGTTTGTCTTTAAAATGAAAGTCCGTAAAGTTATCGTTGGCTTTGCAATGCACAATGTCCTTGATGCCCACTACTTCAAAACCATCCTGCAGGGGCAATACAATTTTATAATTTTGCAAATTATTACTTTGTATATTATCGAGCAATACTTTGGTGTGCAGCGACAATTGGTTTTTTTGTTTATGCTGTTTTATTTTTTCAACCGCAGCTACCAGCTCCTCTATACTTACCGGTTTTAAAATATAATAGGCTGCGCTGTAGTTTAAGGCCTTAATGGCGTAATTTCCAAAAGCTGTTACAAACACGGTTTCAAAGTTTATTTCGTCCAATTGTTCTAACAAATCAAAGCCGTTTCCTTTGGGCATTTCCACATCCAAAAATAAAATATCGGGCTTGTGTTTTTGTATGGCCTCAATACCTGTTTTTACCGAATCGGCCTGGGCCACCAAATTTACATCCGGGCAATACCGGCTCAGGTAACCGGCGAGTATCTCGCGGCTGATGGGTTCGTCTTCAACTATGATGGCTTTAAGCATGTTTGTTTATCTTTTTAGGAATAAATAATTCTACCCTTGTACCAGTATGCTCTTCCTCCGGTTCGGCATCTTTAATTTCCGCTTTGATGTTTGTTTTAAACAAGTCGTTCATAATGCTTATCCGGCTTTCAATATTTTGCATGCCTGTGGAGTTTTGTAGCTTCTGGTTTTTTGTTTTTATCTCCTTTGATTTTTTCCGGCCTATACCATTGTCTGCAATAGAAACCAATAAGCCCTGTTTGTTTTGTTTGAATTCAATTTTAAGCAAGCCCTTTTCGTCGATATAACGTAAGCCATGCCATATCGCGTTTTCAATAAAGGGTTGAATAATCATGGGGGGCAACTCAAATTCAGACAGATCTATCTCCTCGTCAATGACTAAAGAATAATCAAACTTCTCCTTAAATCGGGCGTGTTCCAATTGCAGATACAGTTTTAATATTTCCAATTCTTCGCCCAAAGAAATTAAATCAACTTTTGATGTTTCCATTACCGAGCGCATAAGTTTGGAGAAATCTGATAAATATTTATTGGCCGCTCGCTCATCGTTTTGTGAAATGTAATGGTTAACCGAATTAAGGGCGTTGAATATAAAATGTGGGTTCATTTGTCCACGCAAGGATTTAATAGCGAGCAACTGATTGGCCCTTCGTTTTTCGCGGGCGCTTTTAAAAATATAAAAGGTGGCTGCAAACATAAACAGCATCAGGAAACACAAGCTTCCGATGATGATGTTACGGATATACAATTCCCCGTCTTTTAATTCCTTGTCCTGTTTTAATATTTCAATGGACTTTTCGCTCAGGTTTCTTTCTTTCTCTAACAGTTCTATGCGCTGTTGATTTTGACCAATCTGGTTGCTCAGCTTCAGGGCATCGTCCAATTCTTTTTTACGAATAGACTTGATCGAGTCCTGTATCTGGATAAAGGTTTTTAAATAGGCCAAAGCCCTTTCTGTATCACCCAATTTTAAATACTCTTCGGCCAGCAGCTTATAAGTGTTCGCCATTCCTTCAAGGTCCTTACTTTTATTGAACAGCTCATCCGGCACAATTATTTTACCCGATTTTATATCGTACAAACTTTTTTCGAAAAAAGGCAGGGCCTTGTCCATTTGATTGGTATTGGCATACGCATTCCCAATTTCTACATTTTGCTGTATCTGTTCTTTGGTACTATTGAGTGAATTACTTATGCTGTTGTTCCTCGTTTGAAGCTCAAGTTCAACTTTTTTTTGCTGGCGGAACAATTGCGCCAGCAAATTATTGGAAATTAAAATCAGGCTCTGATTTTTTATTTTTTCAGCGCTATTTTTAGCCTGGTTGTACAACTCTACGGCTTTCGCTTCATTTTTTAATTGCTGGTATACAGCTCCGAGGGCAATTAATGTTTTGATTTCACCTTCGCTGTGGTTCATTTTTCTTTCCTGCTCCAGTGTGTTGTTCAACAGGTTAAGGCTTTCGTCGGACTTGCCCTGCAATAAAACAATATCGGCCTGTATGCGTTTAGCGTCTAATTTATCGGCCTGGCCTATACTGTTGAAGCGGTAGTCAAAACAATTGGAAATACTGGTGTATGCTTCTTCCGGTTTATTTAAATGCAACAGCGATATGGCAATATGCTTATAGGCATTAAACAATGTTTGTATAGATTCCCCATTACTTTCTTTGGTAAACTTTACGGCTTTTTTTGTTGTTGCCGGCAAAAGAGTATTGATGCATTTTTTATAATTGTCAACCGCCATGGCATGTTGTTCCAGGTTTTGCTGTATGTTCCCCAATATCCAGTATGAGAGGGCTTCGTTGTTTTTATCGTCATCACCAATACTTAATTCAATGGCTTTGTTTATTTTATCAATGGCCCGCAAAGGCGATTTGTCGGATAAATACTGTGCCGAATCGAGGTAGAATGAAATAAGTTTACCGCTGCTTTGCCTGGTATCGGAATAGGAGCTCAGTTTTTTTGACTGGGCCTGTATCTTACAAACAAAGCAAAACAAGGCCAAGCCGAGTATTAAACTGTAAACCGTCTTTATATTCAACTGCTTCATGATCCTGTAAACTTAAACAGGATTGTTTACATAATAAAATTTAGATTTAGCAAAATACGCCCTTCAACCCCTCAAAATATCCCTTTCACCCAAATTACTTTCTCTTTCACCAAGTGGTATTCCGCTTTCACTAAGTGCTGGTTTTTTTAACTTTTTTATGGAATTACTTTTATCACGGAATCATACTATTAAAATAAAATCTTAAACCTATAAAAAATATGAAGAATAGAGCATCCATCAAAAAAGGAGCATTGTATGTGAGCATCTCATCGCTGTTGTTTGTTTCCTGGGCCGTTTATTCGCGCAGCAATACGAACACTGATCCGGCTTACACCTCAAACCGGACAAGCGCGCCCATTGTTGTGCATCATGCCAGTCCCGCAGCTGCACCTGTTGTTAGCGGGAAAAAGAAAATAAAAATTGCTTTGCTGTTAGACACCAGTGGTAGCATGGACGGCTTAATTGACCAGGCAAGGGCGCAGTTGTGGAAATTAGTGAACGAATTGACTTTAGCCAAATGCAATAACGAAAAACCTGAATTAGAAATTGCCCTGTATGAATATGGAAATGATGGCCTGCCCTCAAGCGAAGGCTATATCCGCCAGATCTCCATGTTTACCCACGACCTTGATTTAATTTCAGAACAATTGTTCAGTTTAAAAACAAATGGTGGAAGTGAGTTTTGCGGGCAGGTCATTGCAACGGCCACCAAACAATTAGACTGGCAAGCCAATAGCCAGGACCTGCAACTTATTTTTATTGCAGGCAACGAAGAGTTTACACAGGGAGCCGTTAAGTATACAGAATCGTGTTTGAAGGCCAAAGAAAAAGACATTGTAGTGAACACTATTTTTTGCGGGGATTATAGTACAGGGCTTAGTACCGGGTGGAAAAACGGGGCTATACTCACCAACGGAAGTTACATGAACATAGAACAGGATAAAAAAACAGTGTACATAGAAACTCCTTATGATAATGAAATTGCACAGCTGAATGATAAACTGAATGCTACTTACATTAATTACGGCTCTATCGGTTACGAGAAAAAAGCCAACCAGTTAAAGCAGGATAAGAATGCTGAAACTTATGGTGCTGCCAATACCACCAACAGGGTTGTTTCAAAAGCCAGTTCCTTTTATTCCAATTCAACCTGGGATTTGGTAGATGCTTCGAAAGAAAAAGATTTTGATATAGCTAAAATTAAAGAAAACGAATTGCCGGATGAGTTGAAAGGAAAAACCAAAGAACAAAAACAACAATACGTTGCAGACAAAACAAAAGAGCGCCAGGAAATAATTAAACAGATACAATTGCTGAATGAAAAACGCACTGTTTACATCGCAGAAAAATCCAAAACGATGGGAACAAACGATCAATCCTTAGATGCTGCAATGATTAAAGCTATCAGGGAGCAAGCTGCTAAAAAGAATTTTGTGTTTGATATTTAATAATCTTCACCATGTTGCTCAGATTCATCCTCAAACTTCCATTTGTCTTCATGACTTCCCTTGCCTTGTTGTTGTTTTGCACAACAATGATGTACTGGAGCTTTAAACCGGATGTGAGTTTTTTACTCACCAAGCAGGATGTGGTGCATCAGCCGGTATGGCGCACGGCTTTTTATGTACATATTTTTGGTGGTATGCTGGCCATAGCCCTTGGCCCCCTACAGTTCATTAAAATCTTGCGTCAACGGTATATGAATGTACACAGAGCCATTGGGAAAATATATGTAACATCGATTTTATGTATTGCTGCGCCAACCGGTTTGTACATGGCTTTTTATGCCAATGGGGGTTTGTATGCTTCCATTGGTTTTGTACTCATGAGCGTGTTGTGGTTTTATACAACCTGGATGGCTATTTACAGCATACGCAAAAAACAAATTGAACAACACGTTCACTGGATGATCAGGAGTTATGCCATTACCTTTTCTGCGGTTAGTCTTCGCCTCTGGGTTCCTTTTTTATCGCTGTATACAACAATGGATCACCTGCACATTATAATAATTACGGCCTGGATAAGTTGGCTGTTTAATTTAATCGTAGCAGAAGGGGTGATTAAGTTTGGGAAGTGAGAGTGTGAGAAAGTAAGAAGTGAGAAAGAGGGGTTTCGTACGGTCTTTTTGTAAACTATAAAACAAATAAACTTTTGAACGAATAAACATATAAACTAAAAATCATGAAAACAAGATCAATTAAAACAGGTTTAATACTGATAGCCATTGCTTCGGTATTTGCGCTTAGTTCATTTACCGGAGCAACTCCAAAACCGGAGCCCGAAAAAATAAAAACTGATTGGAAAGAATATCACGAGGTGCAACAATACGTTGAGGAAAATATTTGCGAACCCATACGAAAAAATTATGTTCTTAAACACGGGAAAAGTTCTTTACACTCCTTTAGCCGTTGCCCAAGTGGTTATCATTCAGAAATGATAACAGCTACAGATTCGGTAAAAACCGATCGTTTTGTAAATGGTGAAATTGTGTTTTACAAGGGTTGCGAATCCAGTTACATTTGCGATTTTAAAGTGTGTGTAGAAAAAGGCTTTGCAGTAGTCCGCTCAAAAGGCAGCAAAAACTATATCAGCGTAAATGAGTGGTTGCAGCGCAGGGAGCAATATGCAAAGAAAACGATAAAAGGTTAAGTTCAGGTAAAAAGAAATTACTGAAGAAGGGGCCTCAGCAATAGTTCAAGGCTCTTTACCGGTTAAAAGTGAGAATGTAAGAGGGTAAGAAAGATTGTTTACAAAAAAAATCCCTCTCGTTTCCGAAGAGGGATTGATGATGTTGCACATAAAATTAATTGTTGATGAGCTGTACAAAGCCGGAGTTTTGTTTTGTATCGCCTTTTAAATCGGTGGTGTTTACAATGTAATAATATACACCATCGGGTGCTTTTGTTCCGTTTTTACCTTTGCCGTCCCAGTACCCGCTTACCCCGTCCCAGTTGTATATTTTTACTCCCCAGCGGTCGAAGATGGAGCAGGACAGGTTTTTAATACCGCTTACATTAATCATAAACAGGTCGTTTTTACTATCGTCGTTGGGAGTAAAAATATTTGGAATAACAACCACAGGATCGCTCACCACCTCTACACAGATTGTATTGCTGCTGGTGCAATTGGCTGTTGTTGACGCAGTGGTTAATGCTACACAATAGGTTCCGGTGTTATCAAAGCTATGTGTTGGATTGCTGAGGCCGGACGTGTTGTTTAATCCGGCAGAAGGATCGTCAAAAAACCAGGCAAAGTTAGTTGGGGGGGCCGCAACAGGTGTAAAATTGACTATTGTTCCGGGGCTGATGGGCCCGGCAGGACTAACTGTAAATACTGCACTTGGTATGGGGGTCACAACAACCGCATTGCTCACAGTTGCACTACCCGAGCAACCCGCAGCGGTATTACAAACAGCACTTACATTGTAAGTACCGGCAATGGTATAACAATGGGTTGGCAATGAACCTGAGCCAACGGAACCATCTCCAAAATCCCAGCTAAGATTACTACAGCTGGTGCTCGAATTATCGGTAAAGGTCACGCATTGCCCGGCACATATACTGTTGTTGTTGTTAAAGCTAATTACAGGAATTGCATTGATGGTAACAACAATCGCAGCGCGCTGACTTTCGCAGGTAGATGTTCCCTGCGATACGTAATAGGTTGTTGTACCCGCTGTTGTAGTTACAGGTAAGGGTGCTGTGGCCGAAGCTGTTCCGCCCGTAGCATTGGTGCCGTACCAGTTGAGTGTTGTTGTACCACTTGCGCTTAAAGGCCAGGGAACATCGTTCTGGCAATAGCTTACATTGTTTACAGTTGGAGGATTGGGCAGACTATTTACAGTAACTGTAATGGGAGTCCTTGCACTTTCGCAACCATTGTCTGTTTGCGATACATAATAGGTGGTAGTGCCTGCTGTAGCTGTTGAGGGGATAGGGGGAGTGGAGGAAGAGGTTCCGCCTGTAGCGTTGGTCCCCCACCAGTTAATTGTTCCCGACCCTGTAGCTGTGAGGGCAACAGCCGTTTCGTTTTGGCAATAGGTAAAATTGTTGTTTACTGCAGGGCTATTAGGAGTAGCATTGACAATCACATTTATTTTGGCTCTTGGGCTTTCACAATTTCCTGAGCCCTGAGAAACATAATAAGAAGTGGTACCGGGCACGGTGGTAGATGGCGTAGGAGGTGTGGCAGAAGCAATACCACCTGTGGCATTTATTCCGTACCAGTTGAGTGTGCCTGTAGCTGTTGCGGTTAAAGGGGAAGCAAGATCATTTGCACAATATGTAACATCGTTTGTAACGGGGACTGAATAAGAGGTGTTAATGGTTACAACAATAGCGGCCCTTGGGCTTTCACAGGCACCAACAGTTTGTGAAACATAATAGGTTGTTGTTCCAACGGTTGTGGTAAGAGGTGTAGGAGCAGTTGCTGAAGCCGTTCCACCTGTGGCGTTGGTATCGTACCAGTTCAGGGTACCGGTACCATTTGCGGTTAAAGGTGAAGCGCTTGAGTTTTGACAATACGAAACAGGACTTACAACAGGGGCAGCCGGTACGGCATTTACAATTACCTGAATTAGCTGGCGGGCACTTTCACAGTTTCCGTCGTTTTGCGAAACGTAATAAGAAAAAGTACCTGTAGTTGCTGTAGATGGAGTAGGGGCAGTGGCCGAAGCCGTTCCACCCGTGAGGTTTGTTCCCCACCAGTTGAGGTTGTTGCTCCCGCTTGCTGTTGCCGACAAAGGCACTGCCACATCGTTCTGACAATAGCTAACAGGGCTTGTAGCTGTTGGGTTTGAAGGCACTGCGTTGACGGTAACCACTATAGGAATACGCGCACTCTCGCAGCTTCCCGATCCCTGCGATACATAATAAGTTGTTGTGCCTGCCGCAGTTGTTGAAGGCGTAGGTGCAGTAGCGGAAGAAGTCCCGCCAGTAGCATTTGTTCCCCACCAGTTGAGTGTATTGCCTCCGCTGGCCGTGGCTGATAAGGGTGCTGCAACATCATTCATACAATAAGTAACAGGACTGGCAGTTGGTGAAGTAGCAGAAGAATTAACGGTAACTGTAACGGGAATGCGGTAAATGCCCGGACAGGTGCCCACGTAATAAGTTGTAGTGGCATTTAAAACAGGTGTAACAAAAGGGCTTCCGCTGGCAATGGGCGAACCGCCGGTTGCTGTGGAGTACCAGTTGATGGTAGGACTGGGCGAAGGAATAGTCCCTCCCAGGTTTGCCGTTAAAGTAGCTGTATTGCCCGAACAAATAGTAATATTGGAAGATGCCGTAAGAGTAAAATTACTGATGGAAGAAGTGGTTCCTGTTCCACCGCCTGTTGCTCCGTTGGGTGGAAAGCCTGTTGCTCCTGTGGAGGCAATAGTACTTTGATTGCCCGACACAATTCCATTTGTACCCCCATTTACGGCAATAACAGGGCTTCCGTTTGAAAGGGCCACATAGCCGCCTCCGCCGCCCGCTCCCGGGCCATAAGCATCTGTTGTAGTGCAGGGGTTTCCAAAATTCTGATTGCCTCCGTTTCCGCCTTTGGCACTTATGGCAGCTGCAGCCGTAAGATTAATGGTTCCGGTGGAATTGATAACAACTGTTCCTCCTCCTCCTCCTCCGCCTGCACCGTCTTTACCCGAGCAAATGCCCTGTGAATTATTTGTATTGGAGCCTTTTCCTCCATCGGCAACTATTGTTCCTGTACCCGAAACAGCCCCATAGGAAAGAATGTAGACCAAACCCCCGCCGTTTCCTCCACTTTGTACCCCGTTAGGAGCGCCCTGGTTGTCGTTTTCGTCGCCAGAACCGCCGCCGCCGCCTAAGAATAAGCGGCCACCCGAATAATCCAGCGGCCTTCCTCCCAAACCTCCCACCTGCCTTCTCTGATCACCTCCCCAGGTTGAACTGCCCAGCGCGGTTGTAACAGTTTTGTTGTTCGCTGAATAACTGTATCCGCCCCTTCCTCCACCGGAATAATTTGCTAAAAAAGCTGCTGGTTCTAAGGCATTCCAGGTAGTGTTATACGTTGCGTTGGGTATGCCCATTCCATTCCAGTTAGCTATGTTTCCCCCGTTGGCACCCCCACCACCGCCCGCATTGTGGCCGTCGCCTCCTCCGCCTCCGTTAGCCACCGCCCCGCGAGAAACGGTACCTGCAAAAATAGTTTTATAAGTACTTGTATCCCCTGCAATGCTTTCGCCTTTATAGGCACCTTCAGCTAAACGCGATGAACCCCAGCTTCCGCTTCCAAATGTAGAATTGTTTTCT
Organism: Bacteroidota bacterium; assembly: GCA_023251755.1. Lineage (GTDB taxonomy): Bacteria > Bacteroidota > Bacteroidia > B-17B0 > Aurantibacillaceae > JAHEYF01. Next base: position 16,041 of record JAHEYF010000025.1, on the reverse strand, counting down.
CGTCCTCCACCCCTGAAACCTTTGGCAGAAACGTTGAAAGCCCCTGTTGTTCCTATGTTTGTTGCCCCGTCTACCTCAACCACTACAACACCTCCTGTAGTTCCGTTCCAGGCCGGGCAGGTAATAGAACCCGTACCTGTAATACCCAATGAGGCATAACGCGGCACTTTAATTACCTGCACTTTTCCAATTGTGCTGTAGGCATTGCTTAAACCACAATCTACGGTTATACTTACTGCGTCGGGAATAGAATTCACCTCGGCAAATTCGTTGTGACCACTATTGTAATAATCAACAATACTTCCATAAGTGCTGTTGGATGGGATGGAATTGGTGAAATCCGGGTATATGGAGTCCTTGCCGGCATTTACCCTGGCCCCCTGCATTTGAATAATCAGCACTAAATCGCCGGGGGAAAGCCCTGCGGAACTTGCCACAGAGATGCTTGTTGCACCTGCCGCAGCATCGGCTGTTACAGCGGTGTAGGCGTTTACAATAGTGTTTGAAGTGGTAATGCTGCCCGCTAAGTCTTTACCCTTTTGTGCTACAAGTTCTGTTGACAGAAGGCCTGTAAACAAAACGACGGCTAATTTGGTTGTCTTCATGGTTGGCTGAAGTGATTGATGCAGCGAAATGTAGCGAGATTTTGTGTTAAATCAAAATCATTTCTTACGAAAAACATATACATTGTCGTCATGATATTGGGTTTCCCAGGTGGGCGACTGTTGCAGGTGTACCAGGGAATCGGCCAATTGCTCCGGGCTTAAAGGATAGGAACGTTTGGTGAGTGAAACAATTATATAGCCTGCATTTTTTATCAGGGGGTATTGATAAATGTTTTTCCGGCAGGCCAGGTGTGGCAGGAACATGCTCTGAGCGCTTACTGCTGCATCGGCTGGAATCATCTGCAGGGCCTTGTGAATTTTCGAAATATCGTAATGACTTTGGTAATGGCCGTCCTGGTATAGCCGTATGCTGTTTCGGTCCATATAACAATAGGTGTTGTCGCACAAACGAATCGTAACTGCAATACTTAGCGCAAGAAAAACAGAAGATAAGATCAGTTTAAGTTTTATTTTTTTTACTGCAGCTAAAGAAGTAATGACGCAAAGGCTTATGATAGGTGCAAATTCAATGTTGTACTGCCTGCCTACAGTCCACATGGTTGGATTATCGTGATACATTTTTTGCAAAAAAACCGGTACCAGCATCAGTAAAAAACGCGGGTTCAGAAGGAGGGCCACACCTCCCGAAAAAAGGATAAAAAGATGGGTTTCGGCTTTCAGATAATTGTTGCGTACATCGCCGGAATGATTGATAAAAAGTGCTTCAAGGGCCTTTAATGGATGTGTGATGATGCCGTATACAACCTCTGAAAAATCAGCACCAAAGTAATGGTAATCGGCATGGGCGTATTTACCGTCCAATGATAAGGAAGGCATAATGAAGCGGACGATGACAATAAAAAAAGTGAATGAAAACAAAGAAAAGAGCAGAGCGTATTTTTTTTTTACCGGTTCTTTGTAATAAAGTAAAAACAAACCCAGGCAGATGAACCCCGCCCACAAGGCCATGTTTTCTTTGGTAACTATGATAAGAAGCAGAATAAGAAAACTTTTTAAGCACTGCTGTTTGTAAAAAAAATAAAACAACCAGGGCACCAGCATACTTGCAATTACGTTGCTGTGGTAGTCGAACGCAACAGCACTGAAAACCCCGTAAAAAGCCATGAAGGCGGAAGTAACAAGTAGGGCTGATCTTTTATTTTCGAGGTGAATAAGGGCATTTTTATAAATTCCTGCTGCGCCAATATGAATAAAAATAATTTGTACAACCAGTAAGGTGTAGGTTCCGAACAGGTAATACAAAGGAGATATAAGGATTAAAAAAAGATCGAAATGATCGGCTAATAAATTTTGAGCCTGCTCTTTAAACACTTCGCTGTAATTGAAATGCAAATGGGCGTAATCATAAATGGCATTGGTGTACAAGCCCAGATCGAGGGCGTAGGTTCTGAAAAAATAATGGTTTAAAAAAGAGATGAGCGCATACAAAACAAAAAACACTGCACTAATGATTAAAAATGCGCGGTGATTTTGAAATATAACATTTATTTTTTTCAGCGACCCGGTATTTGACCGTGAAGTTAATAAAATAAAAAATGCCCGCCGGATATGAAACACATGATTTTAGGCAAAACCTTATATGTCCTTATATGCCTTATGTGGTTATAAAAAAACCTATTGAACCATATAAAACACATAAGATCACACAAGGGAACTGCGCTGTTTTTAAGGGATAGGCATTTCAGCGGCATTGAATGGAAAGAGGGGCTGGTTACTACACCTGTTCTCAAAAAATTTGTGCACAAATTGTCGGATGTGAAGGTTGATTGATCGAAGAGCTGATTTTTTAAGAAACAATACTGCACATACAAAGTATAATGTTGTATAAGTTGTCCTTCATAAAATTTACGGCTTAGAAATATGAACTGTAACTTTTAAATTTTTTTAGATGGATAAACAAGGTGGTATGCCCTTAATTTGTAAAAAGCAATACAAACAAAACTATCTGGCAATGTTTACTGGCGCAAACCCGCAGGCATTTATGCACCTTCAACCTTGTTTAACCTAAAAATTTTTAACCATGAAAAAGATCTACACCAGCATTAAAACAGTAGTACTGATAATTGCAGTGACTTGTTCCATTACAGCACTGGCGCAGGCACCTGTTAAAAAAGTACTGCTCGAAGAATTTACAACAGGTTCCTGCGGGAATTGCCCGCCTGTATCTTACAATGTGAACCAATGGCACGAGGCCCACGCTTCACAGTCTATTATGGTAGCCATTCACGAAGGCTCAGGAGTAGATTCAATGAGCAGCACAACAACATCGGCTATTTTTAACGCCATGCACCCGAGCGGTGGCTGGTTTGCCCCTGCTATCATGATTAACCGGGCGGTGTACCCTTCGTCCAACGGAGAGGTGTACATGACTGCAAGTGATTTTTCGGCATCCGCCAACCCCGACAGAGATACCATTGCTGTTCGTGTAATGAACGAGCCGGCTAAAGTGGGCATCAATATCAGCGGAACTTACAACCCTTCCAACAGGTTAATCAGTGCTACTGTGAATGTGAACTTTGTGCAGGCCGTTGCTTCAGGCGACTGGAGAATTAATTTATTTTTAGTTGAAGACAGTGTGGTGGGGACTCCCAACCTGGGCGCTTTTGCTTACGATCAGCATTGTTATAATTCTTCATGGGCCAACTCACATTATGCGGGAATGTATAGCGGTGGTTCAATCATTGGTTATCCGCATCGCCATGTAATGCGCAAAGCTATGCTGGGCAATTGGGGGGCTGCAAGTATTATTCCGGCTGTGCCTGTGATCAACACAAATTACAGCACCTCTGCTACCCTTACGGTTCCGGGCAATTACAATGTAAGTCATTTAAGTCTGGTAGCTTTTGTATCGTCTTATGGAAGTACCAAAACTCAAAAATACGTACTCAATGCCAACCAGGTTAAATTAAGCAACACTTTTGCAACAGGTATTGAAATGTTTACACCAGCTAACGAGCTAAGTATTGATAACCTTTACCCGGTACCTGCAAACGGACAAACCCATTTAATTTATACATTAAACAAAAACGACAAAACGCAAATTACAGTTACGGATATGCTCGGACATATTGTAAAAGTTTTATTGCCGGGTAAAAACACCCCGGTCGGAACTTACGAGATGCTGTTCGATTCGAATGAACTGGCGAAAGGGATTTACTTTGTAAACTTAAGTACGTCTGAAAATAAAGTAGTAAAGAAACTGATCGTAGAATAAAGAATTACACTATATAATCTACCCCCAGAGACTCCTCCTTTGCTTGCATCGGGGGAGTTTCTATTTTGTGGAAGTGCTATTGCGAACAATTTAATTTCCTGTATTCTTCTTTAATCTCCGGGTTGTCCAATACCTGAAAACTCATAAAGGGCTGCCCGAATAATTTACAATACCTGTCTGGATTTTTTTGTTTGGCTTTTGAAAGAGCATCAGAAAAATGATGCGAGAAAAACTTTTCGGGTACATGCGAGGCAATAGAAATATAACTGAACAATAATTTTTCATCCGGGTTGTCAATGGCCACATACGACTCTAAAACTTTTGCTGCGTATTTATAATCTTTGGCCCTCGAAAAAGCAAAGGCTACTTTTAAAGCGTTTTGCCAGGTACCCGATTTATAGTCGTAAAAGGATTTAATTTTTTCTACACAAGCCTCAAACTTGGCTTCTGCGCCGGGCATGGTATCTATTGCATCCAGCATTTTAAACTGCCACTCCATGTTTAAGCCGTCTACCAGGGCTTTAGGGACTTCGGTTTTATACAGGGCGTCTATTTTGGTTTGCATATCGGCCTGTGCGGTGGGATCGCCAACCGTAGAATCCAATTGAGTTTTGCAATACAGGGCGTTAAAGTTCACAATATTATTGGTGGGATCAAGGGTCTGAATTTTTTTCAATTCGGCATACTGCTCTTCATCAATCACTTTGTGTTTAGCGAGGTAATCGTAATAAACCTTGTTCATTAAAAGCCCTGAGCTTTTAGGCTCAGCGGCAATCTGAACATGGTCCCATGCTTCGGGTGTATAAGCACCTGCTATGGTTTTGGTGCTGATGTAATCCATAATTTTATAGGCGTGTTTTATATTGCCGGCTTTCACCGCTTTGTTAAATTGTATTTCCGAAAATTTCTGTTCCTTGTCACCACTTATGTCGTAGGTTACATCCATTACAATCTGGGCAAAACGCTGTTTGGCTAAGTGCGGTTCCAGTTCTTCAGCCAAGCTGTGTTTGCTGTTAATGGTTTTAATGGCTTCCTGTTTACCCATTTTGGTAAGGTAATCGTACATCCCGTCCTCCATCGAAAGCTGAAAAAGCCCCCATGAATCGTTGGTGATAATGCTTGGGCTGATGGTGTTTTTTTGCATACCCTGTAAAACGCGCACTACGCTTTCGGCACGTCTTTTTTGCAGTTTGGCATTGGCTACCGAATCGCCTTCAATAGAAGCGTAAGCATAAATAAAAAGCCCGTCTATAATAAAATCAGGCTCTTTCAGGGTATCAATAAAAGGCTTGATATCCTCGTGCTTAAATTCTGATTTATTTTTTTCGAAAGGAATGGTGAAGTTCAATATCGAACTCTCTGATTTGGGCTCAAAGGGTGGTGTGCGGGCAATTACACTTTCGGGCATGGGTATCATTTCAAGCGGGGTGTTCGATTCCTGATCGCCTTTTTCAATGTATGAACGTACGATAGTTTTGCACACATAACCATCCTGTATAATCATTAAATTTAATTCGTAGGACCCGGTAATTTTTTCCGGAAATTTCCCCATTTCAACCAGTACCTGGTTGATCTTCTGGTTTTTTTTCCCTTTGGGATCGGGTTTAATCATGTTTTTCTTCACAATTTTATCTATCCCAATTGGTTTGAGCATCACACCTTTGTTCAGCAGGTTATTGTCTAATATGTTGTAATCTGCTTTTGCATATTGGTCTTTTTGAACAATGTCAACGGCCAATGCATCGGTGGGTTTTTTCAGAATTTTTTTCAGATTTTTTAAATTGTCGTATCGCAGGTATATTTTCCCGTTCTCAACATACAGGCTCTGCTGCAATGCATTGGCGTCCTTAAATTTATCGCAGTTTTTACATTTTCGGGCATCTGCGGCAAGGAATTTTTTCGATTTGTTATTAAAGGGAACAGCCAGCTCGGTTTTCTTTTTTGCACCCTGGTTGTAGGTCTGGTAATTACCGAACACCGCCGAAATATAAAGCCTTTTGCCGTTTTTATCGGCCACATCGCCAATGCCAACGTATACATTGGCCGGGTTCAGCAGTATGTTTTTTTCTTTTTTTCCTTTCGTCCATTTAAGCAGTATGGCTTTTACCTCATCGGCCGGCGAAACTAAATTTTTGCCTTTGCCCAGGGGCAGGGCAATTACCAGTTCTTCGCCTTTGTTGCTGCCCCCCGATTTTTTTAAATGTTTGGGTGTTACTACCGGCAGGGCCTGCGCCTCAATAACATGTTCCTCCTCCGACATTTCGGCTGAGCTTAAATCAGCGGCTTTGGCTAATACTGTTGCATCAAGAGACAAAGTGTCCAGGTCGTTTTGCACCCTGAACTTATTCAATTCCTGGATTAAAATATGCTTAAAGCTATCGTAATAATAATTGTCGGCTTTGGTTGGATTATTTTCCTGGGCAAAAATAAAACCGGTGTTCAAGAGCAAAATAATCAGCAGGGTAATGGGCTTTCTTCTCATTAATTGGGGTTTTGCGTTAAGGCAAGTATATAAAAATTAAAATAGAAATCCATGTTCCGATCAGAAAAAATTGAGCCGTCTATCTTAAAAACCCTCCGTATTCGGCATAAAACGGAGAGGCCGGGGATCGAAGTTCATTTATTTAGTGTTCTTCCCGTTCAATATGCGGGGAGAATATTAAATTTGAGGATGACAAAAAGCCAGCTTCTCAAGACCATACTTTCACTCGATCCGGTGCGCGATCACCTGAAAATTGTGCAGCTCAATACCTTTTACGATTTCCCCTGGGACAATACCCGTGCCCTGGAGTTTGCACTGTTCAGGACGTTTGCGGTGGCCTCCATCGGTAATTTGTTGCACAAAACCCAGGAGTTTGAGCAGCGCACCCAAAAACGTTACGACGATACAGATTTATTGCTGAGCGAAATTATTGAACACGGTTACGAGAGCGAGCGCGGTAAGGCGGCGCTTGGCCGTATGAACCGTATGCACGGCAGCCAACACATACCCAACGACAATATGCGTTACGTACTGTCTACCTTTGTGATGGAGCCCTGGCGCTGGAACCAGCGATTCGGATACAGAAAAAGCAGCGAAAATGAAAAAATAGCTTTGCATCGCTTGTGGTTCGAAATTGGAACACGCATGGGAATCAAAGAAATTCCTGAAACTTTTGAGGCGATGGAAAAAATAAACATTGCTTACGAGCAGCAGTATTTTGGGTATAGCGACGGAGGGCGAAAGGTGGCCGATGCTACACTGAACCTGATGCTGGGCTGGTATTTCCCCCGCTTCACCTGGGCTGTGTTTCGTCCCTTTGTTATTGCTATAATGGATGATCGTTTACGCGAAGCCTTGTCTTATCCGCGTCCAGGGCTGTTCGTAAGAGCTTCTCTTAATATGGGCATGGGGCTTCGTAAAATTATTCTACGGCTGAAACCTTTGCGTAAAAAACCGTATTTAAGAACTCAGCGAAAAATTAAAAGTTATCCCAAAGGGTATACCATTCCGGAGTTGGGGGTGAAGACGAAGTGATGATTTGAAGATGAGTTAATTTGAGAATATGAAGATGGGAGACAGGTAAATGAAAATGAGATAGGTGTTGAGGATTAGCAGATGTGATGATATGCTGATTAGCTGATGGGAGGCAGGTAAATGAAACCCAGATAGTATATTAAAAAGGTATAACACACACAGACTGAATACAGCGTACAACATACAAACTTAGCGCCTAAGTGCCTCAGTGGTAAAATGAAACCGAAGCACAGGGCTAAAACTTTCTGAATTTTCAGATATTGAGTATATTCGTACAACGCAGAAAAAACATGAAAAAAATTTTAGTAGCCAACCGTGGAGAAATTGCCCTGAGGGTAATGCGCAGTGCAAAAGAAATGGGAATAAAAACCGTTGCGGTTTATTCGGAAGCCGACCGCAATGCACCCTTTGTAAAGTATGCCGATGAGGCTGTGTGCATAGGCCCCCCACCCAGCAGTAAAAGTTATTTGAACGGGGACAAGATTATAGAAGTTTGTAAACAATTACAGGTAGATGGTATACACCCGGGCTATGGATTTTTATCGGAGAACGCGGATTTTGCCAGGAAGGTAAAAGCAGCCGGAATTACCTTTATAGGCCCCAGTGCAGAAGCCATGGAGATAATGGGCGATAAATTGTCGGCGAAAGCGGCAGCCAAAAAGTTCAAGGTGCCGATGGTTCCGGGCAGCGAGGGGGCCATTAAAGATTTAGCCGAAGCCATTTCGGTGGCCAAAGCAACCGGATTTCCTTTGTTGATAAAGGCCTCGGCAGGAGGCGGAGGGAAAGGAATGCGTTTGGTTGAAAAGATTGAAGAAGTAGAAGAACAGATGCAATTGGCCATGAGCGAGGCAAAATCAGCTTTTGGTGATGATGCCGTGTTTATCGAAAAATTTGTATCGGGTCCCCGGCACATTGAAATACAGGTATTGGCCGATAATTTCGGAAACATTGTTTATTTGTTTGAACGGGAATGTTCCATACAACGCCGCCATCAAAAAGTAATTGAAGAGGCCCCTTCTTCGGTATTAACACCTGAACTGCGCAAACAAATGGGCGAATGTGCGGTAAATGTTTCAAAGGCCTGTAATTACAGCGGAGCAGGAACGGTGGAATTTCTGGTGGATGATAAATTGAATTTTTATTTTCTGGAAATGAACACCCGCCTGCAGGTGGAACACCCGGTAACAGAGATGATTACAGGGCTTGATTTGGTGAAAGAGCAAATAAAAGTGGCCCGCAACGAAAAATTGTCGTTTGGCCAAAACGACCTTCAAATAAACGGCCATGCCCTGGAAGTACGTGTATATGCCGAAGACCCGGCGAATAATTTTTTACCGGACATTGGAAAATTAAGCACCTACCAGATCCCTAAAGGCACAGGCGTAAGGGTGGACGACGGTTTTGAAGAAGGAATGGATATTCCGATTTATTACGACCCCATGATTGCCAAACTGATTAGCCACGGAAAAGACAGGAACGAAGCCATCAGCCGTATGTTAAGGGCCATCAGCGAGTATAAAATTACCGGTGTTGAAACCACGCTGGGCTTCTGCTCCTTTGTATTACAGCACGAGGCTTTTGTGTCGGGGAAATTCGATACGAACTTTATTAAGCACCATTATAAACCTGAAATGCTGGTGAAAGAAAACGCTGAAGAAGCGGAGGTGGCTGCTTTGGTTTCGGCTTTTTTAATGAACGAACGAAAAACTGTGGAAACACCAGCGGATACAGGATTTGTTAAAAAGTCAAAATGGAAACAAAACCGGGTACAATAGTTTATTCGTTTACTCGTTCAACGGAACTATTGAACGAGTAAACTATTGAACATTTAAACGAGCCAAGGGATGAACTTTAAGTTTGGTATAACATTTGGGTTACTTTTGCGTATAAGAAAGTATAAATAACAAAAGACTTCAAATGAGAAGTTTAATCTACATACTACTTGCACTGCTTCCTATCCGATTTTTTGCCCAAACGGATGATGCGGTGATTGTCCCAAAAGATGTTCCAAAAGGTATTTTGATGCCTGCACTTGTAGTAGGTGCCGATACCTTTGCTTACGTTTCTCTCCCTGTTTTTTCAATTGAAGCCGAAATGTCGATGGAAACACGGAGACAAAAAGCAGAATGGACAAAACTGAAGCACAATGTAAAAAAGGTATACCCTTATGCAATTATCGCTTCGGCCCGGCTGAAGGAATACGAGAATGAATTAGAGAAAATTCCGAACGAATTGTTGCGCAAGGCGTATATGAAAGAAGCGGAAAAAAAGTTAGAAAAGGAATTTGGCGCGCAGTTAAAAAATTTAACCATTACCCAGGGTCGTATATTAATAAAACTCATCGACAGGGAAACGGGCCACACTTCGTATGAATTGGTAAAACAGTTGCGCGGAAGTTTCTCCGCTTTTATGTGGCAAAGCCTGGCTTCTTTGTTTGGCTCGACTTTAAAAAGCGAGTACGATGCGAAGAACAGCAGTGAAGACAAAATGATTGAAATAGCCATCCGGCAAATTGAATCGGGAGAGTTTTAAACGTTCATTAGTTTATTCGTTCAACCGTTTAATAGTTTACTCCAACAAATGAACGAATAAACTATAAAACTTGTAAACGTATCACACCCGAACCCCAATAATAAGTATATCGTCTACCTGCTCCAACTGCCCTTTCCAGCGCGAGAAATGCCGGTCTAATTTATGGTGTTGTTCTGCCATACTTAATTTCATATTTCCCAACAGGATTTTGTTTTGATTTTTACGCATCATCTTCTTTCCTTTTTCTCCGCCAAACTGATCGGCGTAACCATCCGAGAAAATATAAATTGCATCGCCGGGCAACAGTTTATAGGAATGATTGGTAAATGTTTCTTTACTCTCATAAGCTTGCCGGCCTACCGAAAATTTATTGGCTTTAATTTCAATCAGCTCATTGTCGCGCACCAATAAAAGCGGACAAAAAGCACCGGCGTATTCCAGTTGCATATTTTCTTTGTCGAACAAACAAAGGGCAATGTCCATCCCATCGTTGGCTGTTGGGTCATCTGTTTTCTGGTGCAGGGCGTCCATCAAATCCAGCAATAATTCGTTGAGTATGGCCGCAGGTTGAAGTATATTTTTTTCTTTTACAATGGTGTTCAGCAGGTTGTGCCCTATTAAACTCATAATAGCGCCGGGTACACCATGCCCTGTACAATCAACAGCTGCAAACAATATTTTTGTTCCAACAGGCTCTACCCAATAAAAATCACCACTCACGATGTCTTTGGGTTTATATAACACAAAGGACTCCGGAAGATGCGAATGAATAAGGGATTGTGGAGGAAGGATAGCATCCTGTAAACGCTTGGCGTAGCGGATGCTGTCTAAAATATCTTTGTTCTTTTCTTCAATAACGGCTTTTTGTGTTTGAATTTCATGGTTCCTTCTTTCCAGCACTAAGTTTGTTTTTTTCTTTATCCTGAAATTTTTGTAAGACACCATTGCAAAAACAAGTATAATTATCCCTACGCCAACAGCCCAATAAATCAGGATGTTCCGGCGTTTTAATTCAAGGTCCTGAATGGCCTCGTTTTTTTGAAGCAATTCAATTTGTTTTTGTTTTTTTTCATTCTGGTATTTTCCATCCAGCTCATTTATTTGAGTAAGCATGTTCTGATTCAAAATAGAATCTTTTAATTCGCCATATTTATCAAGGTATTCAAAGGCCTTGTCGAATTGCCCCAGGGCTTTGTACGTTTTTGCAATTTCCAGATAGGTTTCTTTAATTTCGTTTTTGGTTCCGAGTTTTTTTGATAAGTCCAAAGACTCAAGCATATAGTTTAAGGCCTTTCCGTAATTCTTCTGCTCCATGTAATTCGCTCCAATAGCACGTAAAGCAGCTGCATACCCGTCCTGGTCGTTTACTTCTTTGTAGATTTTCAAGGCGCCTTCTTCGTATTCAATGGCTTTTTTATAATCGCCGGTTTGTGAGTAGATGCCGCCAATACTTTGGTCAATAGTGGCTATATCCAATTTATCGCCCAGGCCTTCTTTTAATTTTTTAGCATCTAAGTAATAGTCCAATGCTTTTTTAAATTCTTTTTTATCCGAATACAGGTTGCCAATATTGGCGTATACCCGGCTCAAGCCGCTGTTGTCCTTCAGCTCTGCAAATAATTTTTGCGTAATCAACTGGTATTCCATGGCCTTATCGGTGTTTCCGAGTTTGCGGTAAATGATGCCAATGTTCATATTGGTACGGGCAATGGCTTTTTTATCCTTTTTTTCATCCAATAGTTTCAGCGATTCGATATAATAGTTGAGGGCTTCATTAAAATTTCCGAGCTCTTTCTGCACTATTCCCAGGTTGTTCAATACGCGGGATATGTCTGCCTTGCGGTTCAACTGTTTAAAAATAACCAGGGCTGCGTTGTGGCAAAAGTTCGCGCTGTCGTATTTGGCTTCGTTTTTATAATTAACACCCATCGAAGAATAAGCGTCTGCTTTTTGTTTGGGGCGGTTTAATTTTTCGGCCAGCACAATGGCCAACCGGGCATTTTTTATGACCTGGTGAGGATCGTTTCCGATGTATTTCTCGGCTAATTTTAATAAGGTTTTTAAGCGAAGGGTGTCTGCCTGCCCTTGTTTTAAAACATTTTCAAGCGAGTCAATAACCTTGTTGTTTTGAGAAACAACAAAAGCATGGCAAAGGCAAATAAGTAGTAAACTGAAATATATTCTTTTTCTTCCTGGCATATAGTGAACCCCTACCAAGGTAAAAAGAATAAAGCAGTTAGTAAGTGTACTTATCGGGAATATTGAGTAATGTCTCGATTATTTCTTCTTTGTGATCAAAGGTTACAAGCTTTAGTCTTGTTTCTTTAAAATGATCGAGGCCTTTAAAATAATTGGTGTAGTGCCGGCGCATTTCAATAATACCCAAACGCTCTCCTTTCCACTCCATTGATTTAAGCAAATGTGTTTTGCACACCTCTACTCTTTGCCGGATGCTTGGCGGGGCAAGGTGTTCGCCGGTTTTGAAAAAGTGTTTGACTTCGTTAAAAAACCAGGGATTGCCAATAGCGGCCCGGCCGATCATAATACCGTCTACCCCGTAACGATCTTTCATTTCTTTTGCTTTTTCAGGGGAGTCGACATCGCCATTACCAAAAATGGGGATCTTGATGCGGGGATTGTCTTTTACTTTGGCAATAAGCGTCCAGTCTGCATGGCCCTTATACAATTGGGAGCGTGTGCGGCCATGTATGCTGAGCGCCTTTACGCCAACGTCCTGCATACGCTCGGCCACTTCCAGAATGTTGATGGATTTTTCGTCCCAGCCTAAGCGGGTTTTAACGGTAACGGGCAATGAGGTTGATTTTACAACAGCCGTGGTTAAACGTTCCATCAGTTTGATGTCTTTTAACACACCTGCCCCTGCGCCTTTGCACACAACTTTTTTTACCGGACAACCAAAGTTAATGTCCAATATATCTGGTTTGCAGGCATCCACAATTTTTGCCGAAAGGGCCATGGCCTCTTCATCCCCGCCAAATATTTGTATACCGATGGGGCGTTCGTAATCAAATATATCGAGCTTCTGCCGGCTTTTCATCGCATCGCGGATCAGGCCTTCGCTCGAAATAAATTCGGTGTACATTAAATCGGCCCCGTTTTGTTTGCACACATACCGGAAGGGCGGATCGCTTACATCTTCCATAGGAGCAAGCAACAGGGGGAACTCGCCAATTTCTATATCACCAATTTTTACCATACTTTTGCGGGCACAAAGGTACAAAAATGGAATCAGCTGTTCAACATAAAATATCGCCTCCTGCCCAGTTAATGATTGCCCTGGGATGGTATTTCTTTTTGTTTGGGGTATCGGCCATGGGCAATGAGTCGGATACGAAGGGCATGTTTGATGACGGTAAGTATGTGACCATTATGAAAATGGCACAGGGGCTCATTGTTTTTTTAGTTTTTATAGCGCCAGTACTTGTTTTTAGTTTAATGGCACGCAGCGAAAAAATCGGATTTTTAAATATTCACAAAGCCCCTTCGTTAATTCCTTTTATAACAGCCCTTACTATATGTGTTATTGCTTTGCCCGCTGTAGGCGGAATGCAGCAATGGAATGCAGCACTGAGCTTACCGGAAAGCATGAGTGGCCTGGAACAGTGGATGAAAGCGAAAGAAGAGGCTGCCGACGAAATTACCAAAGCTTTTTTTGTGGATAAATCAACAAAGGGTTTAGTGATCAACTTAGTGGTGATTGCTTTTATGGCGGCTTTAAGCGAAGAAATTTTTTTCAGGGGATTGCTGCAACGCCTGTTCCAGGACAATAAGATGAACCTTCACCTGGCTGTGTGGTTAACAGCTATTTTATTCAGCGCTTTCCATTTGCAATTTTTTGGGTTTCTTCCCCGTGTATTCTTAGGCGCCATACTCGGTTATTTGTATGCTTTTACGGGTAACCTCTGGGTATCTATTACTGCCCATTTTGCCAACAATGCCTTTGCGGTTATCATGTCCCATGTTTATGACCAGGCTGTAGACACTACCTTGCCCGGCGAAATGGAGGGACAGGTGAGCTTACCTTTAACACTGTTGAGTATTGTATTGGTGGGAGGGCAGCTGTGGTTTATAGCAAGTTATAAGTCAAAAGTTAAAAGTTAAAAGTTCTATCGTTTATATGTTCATACGTTCCACCAACTGATGAACGAATAAACAATTCAACTAATGAACGGTAACACAATAAGCCCCCCGTTCATTCGTAATCCACACCGGAAAATTTAGCTCTTTACTTTTTAATTGTGCGATTGTATTTTTAGAAAGGCTTCCATCCACAATCATGTGACCGGTTTTAATCTGTCGAATCAATTCATCAATATCCTTAGTGGCTTTCCCACATACAATCAAATAATCGCAGCTTAGTTTGTTTGAGATGCTTAGTGAATGAGGTTGGTAATTATTGGCAATAATTATGCTGGTCTTTCCGTCATGAATACAGGTTAAACCAGGATGAATGTCTGCCTGATGAACGGACGAAATTTTATTTTCTATTCTGTTGTTGAGGTAGTGAAACTCACTGCTTTTATTTACTTCCGGCGAAGCGAAACAAAGAGCCTCATTGCCTTTATAAATGTCTGCCACTGTTTGTTTTTTTACCTGGTACACAACTAAACTGTTGTTCTGCATCGATATGAACTGGCGGTAAACAGATGTACTACATACAAGTACCAGGCACCAAAGGCTGTATACAATCTGTTGATAGGACTTGTGGTATACAGCAATGGAAAACACCAGAACAAACAGGTACCATAAAATGGTTTCGATTGCACTCAGACTGATGTTATCGATATAAGCACCGGGAATTTTTTCGAACCAGCCTGTGAGTTCATTCATGGCTGAAATCAAGATGGCTAAGAGTTTTGCTACAACCAAACAAATACTTTTGGAACCGGAAAAGATCAACAAGACAAGGCCGGCATACATGATGAGTGTAGAAAGTGGAATAATGATGAGGTTGGTGAAGGCGAATAAAACCGGAAACTGATGGAAGTAAAACAAGCTGATGGGAAAGGTGGTCATCTGCGCGGCAATGGACACCGCTGTTAAGGCCCATATTTTATCGGCAAGAGAATTATTAAAATTGATTTGCCTGTAGATACGCGGCTGAAAATAAAAGATGCCGGCAACGGCTAAGTAAGAAAGCTGAAAACCAACATCGTAAATTAACAAGGGCTTAAACAATAAAATAAAAAAAGCGGTGAGCAACAAGGTGTTGTAGGTTGCATTGGTTTTAAAAAATGTTTGGCCAATAACAATCATACTAAACATGGCTGTGGCCCTTAATACAGAAGGTGATAAACCGGAGAGCAATGCGTAAAAACAAAGTGAAGCAATGATGAGTACACACTTTATAATTTTCAGTTTTTTATTGCGGAGTTTAAAACCCAGCATAAAATTCAGGAGCATGTACACGATGCCTACGTGCAGGCCCGAAACAGACAGTACGTGCAGGGTGCCGCTGTGTGCGTAAGAAGTGATTAAGTCTTTGCTTATTTCATCGTCGTAACCAAGCAACAGGGCGGAGGCGATAGAAAATTGTTCAGGACTGAATGCACAGGCCCTTAACAAATCGATTAAATAATTTTTAAGCGAAAGTGAAAAATAAAGCAGGGGATTGCCTTTGTAGTGTCCTGCAGTTCTCCATTCGGATGGTTGCAACAGCGCCTGGTGAAAAATATTTTTCCGGGCCAAAAAGTCCCTGTAATTGAATTCAAAGGGGTTCATGGGCGGTTCAATTTCATGGAGCTTGTTTTTAAACACAATGATGTTTCCGTATTTTAACTGAAGCGAAGCGCTGTCTTTGTCAAAATACACAAACACCTGCCCTTCGGTTTGTTTCCATTTGTTGCGTTGCCCGTAGCTCAACAAGGTGATTTCGGTTTTAATGCCTTTTGCTTTGTGTTGGGGAATGTCGGAAATATAGCCGGTAAAAAATGGAGGCTTGTCGCACAGGTAATTGTTATAGTTGCTTGTACTCTTATGGGTATAAGTATAACAGGCTTGCAGGCCCAATATAATAAAAAACAAATTGCAAAGCAGGGCAAATGTTTTTTTCCAAAAGAAAGAAGAACGCTTCCTGAGCCGGAAATAAATACAAACAAGCAGTGCAAACAGAATGATTAAGAAAGGGAGCA
>JAHEYF010000004.1 GCA_023251755.1 Bacteroidota bacterium | reverse complement strand
TTTATCGTTCGCGTCTACAACATGGTTTCCATCGTCCACATAATCGGGGCCGGTTACAGCGGTTAGTTTCCAGGCCGTCGCCTGCTTAAATGGTTTTCGTGAAACATTCCATGGGTTGTTGGGATCACCGAGCGGCAAATTGGGGCTTAATAAATTGGTATAGGAAAAATCAAGTGCAATTTCATCGTTGTTATAAACCGGCAATGCATAATGATAAGTTACCCCACTTGCATTGGTTACCTGAAAACCTCCAATGCCATTGCCGTCAAAACTTGTGGATGGCCTTGTACCAGCAGGTGTTCGGTAATCCAGAAAACCCGTATGTGTTGCGTTACTAAAAAGGTTGTTTACATCATTGATCTGATTGTTGGTAAAGTATTTTACATAAGTACCTGAGTTAATGCGGTTGGTGCTGTTGTCGAAATTTGCAACAGCAGTACTTCCCTGAAAATAAAATTCAATAGGAATGCCGGTTGTGTTCCCTCCGGGAAATACAGCGGGGAAAATGGTATCTTTTGCAAGGGTACTTAAAGCACCGCCCCTTAAATAGGGTTTGATGCTTCCGCCCATGCCCGGCCCCGAAACACTGTAACTATCGTAATTGGGGAATTTGAAGGGCAAGGTAATGTATCCGTTTACACCGCTTGTAGCTGTTAATCTTTTATATTGAACCGAGAGATCCTGAGACTTTTGTTGTTGAGCGGGTGTAAGGTTAGCGTCGTAAGCATTGGCGCCTGTACTGCCCATGTTTTTAAAATACAGGGGACCGTAACAATAATTCTGATCGTAACCACTACCAACGAAATAATCGCTTTTTGCTGTTATTTGTGCTTTTCCGGTGATATCATCTCCCACACCGGCAATGCTACGGCTAATTTCTCCGGCCTCATAACCCCATCCCAAACCAAGCCAGGTAGCTTGTTCTTCAGCACGGATCCCGCCATGGTACCCGGCTGTAATATCTACACTTTCTCCATTCGGTCCCGGAACCACCATTAAAGGCACACTGTACGAAAAATTCCCTGTAAAAGGGTCCACCATCCCATTGGCTGCGGCTGCAACGGGGCCGGATGCAGAACCTGTTTGTGAAGCTGCTGCCTTTGCGGTGTATGGACTTACAAGGTCTATACACATTACAGTTAATAAGAACCAGGCGATTCTTTGCTGTTTTTTATTTATTACTCTTATCATATTCTATTTATTGTAAACTATTTTAATATAACGCAGTTCTTCCAAAAAAATTACATAATTCTTCGCGGAGCCTGAAATTTTCGGCGCAAATGTGCAAAATTATTTTTTACTTCTCAAATAAATTATACTCCTCTATTGTGTTCCGATTATTTTTCGCACGATCCTATTTTCTTATTATCCATCGAAATATATCGCCTGCAATATTAATACAGTTTATATACTAATTCGTGGACACTTTTCCCGGTTTGGGACACCAGATTTTGAGTCATAAAAAGGGGGCTGGTTTTTATTTTTTAAACATCTATTATTCAGTATTTTGTGAAATTTATCTACTACAAAAATGGTTTTAGTGTCGACGATACAAGATAATATACTCACCAAAACAGGTTCAGGCAATTAAGCACTTAATCATTGTATATGCGTTTTATAATTGCTTGTTGTCAGGCCTTAATCCTGAAGTGTTTTTATAAAGCCTTGTTTTGTAGTGTCTTGTAAATGCAGATGGAAAACACTGCCCGCTTTTATTTTGATAGAATTGTGTTTTCCCGCCTTAATATAATAGCAATAATTTGGACAGATTTTAAAATTGCTTTGCTTACTATGCTGTCAGGGCAGTTAACAGGAATTGTCTTTTTTAAATTTCAATAAAATCAATGGTTTTGGAGGGGCTGAAATCAACTCTGGAAGCTGGAAAAAACAAGAAGAATTTTTCAATTTGTATGGCAATAATTGTAAACACAGGCAATTTATCAGGTTGAAAGTGGTGATCTGCTCTGTTTAATCTTTTTGGAATAAGACAAAAGGCTAACAAAATTCAGGATTGAACTTTGCAGTGTTTAAAGAAAAGATGGATAGCCAGAATAAATACAATCTCTTAAAAAAAGTCCGACTATTCGGGCATTTCAAAGGGAACCACTTCAAGTATAATATTAAAGCGTTTTCGGCCTCTGTATTTATACGTATCAGCTTCCCAGTCAAAATAAAATGACACACCCATATTCTTTCTGTATTCATACAAAAGATTGCCTAAAACCCGTTCGTCCCGCAATTTTAATTTCTTAGCGAAAGCGGGTACTCTCCCGGTGTTCTCATTAAAAATCATCTCATCAATCCGGTTGTAGATAACGATTCTTTCCAGGCTGGGGTCCTTTATCTTCTTATAGAGTGTGGTTGGCGGTGTTATAGCGGGCCTTGTGTTTATTGCAGCCCGTATACGGAATTTTGTTTTGTATTCAAGAATATTCTTCTCAAAATTAATATTTACCGGCGCGCCCAGGTCTTTCATTATCTTAAAGTAGACGTATAACCGTCTTCTGGATATACCCAGTCGTTCCGCTAATTGTATCATAGTCCCCTCTTTTTTCAGGAGGATATACGTGTCTATTTTATTTAAAATGTCAATTCTGTCGAGGAGTTTGTTTTTGCTCATAGTTGTGAGAGAATAAGTCAACTAATATAAAGTTTCTTTCATTCAATTTACTATCACATATAAAATTTTAACATTCCTTTATTGATTCGCTATTGCCGCAATTACCGATACATTGTACTTGTCTTTAATTTGCACATAAGCTGCTTGTGGTATAGACACCGCGCCCACTTTGCGTTTCATTTGTGCCGCAGTTAAACCCATGTAAAAACGCCTGGTATGGAGCTGATTGGATCTTAAGGCTGCCCTGAACAAGGTTTGTTTATACAGGTTGTGGCTTTTTACATAATCGTAATTTAAGCCCAGCACTATACCACAGTAATAATTACTTTCGGTAATAAAATTGAGTGTCAGGCTAACCGTCTGCACCTGCCTGGTATCAGTGTATTCAGGCTTGAGCTTTAACAAAATAATTTCGCCACCCTTAAAATGCACAAGGTTGCTAAAGAATTTTTTAGGCAAATCAAAACCGTTCAATTCATAACTTTTATCCTTTACATTTTTATACAGACTAAAATACAAGTCTAAGTCCTGTTTGGTTAATTGTTCAACCTTTTCTGTTTCGTAATATTTTTCATAGCGCAATATGTCTTCTTTAAAATGCTTGCGGCTTTTGCCATGAAAGCGGTCCACCAAATCTTCCCGTGTATTCCAGTCCGGTTTATCTACCATATTGGCATCCGGCATATCTAATTTTAAAAAGCCCTGCGCCAATAAAAACTCTTTTATTTCAGCATCGGCGGCGTTAAAGTCGCGCAGGTAAATACTGTTGGCTTCTACTTCTTCCTGCAATTGCCAAAGGCTGTCCAATAGCAGGGTAAAGGCTTCCCGCCAATTGCTGATTGAACGGTCAATATAGATGTGCTGGCCTTCGGTTATCAATGTTCCCATCATAAGCGTTTTGGAACATAAATAATAAGGGTCTTCTTTGCGCTGCTGTTCTATTTTTTGAGATACAATTGCAGGAGCTAATAAATCATCCTTGGCTATGGCTACTGTAAACACTGTTGCTATAACAGGTTTCTGGTATTGGTCACAAATAATGTAATAATGAAAATCCCAGTTGTTTTCAGGTTCGGTATTGTCTTTAAATGTTTCTTCCAGAAAATGAAGCCCGTCCCAATCAAACAAACCATTACTTCCCAATAAATTATTCCATACAGCTTTGGGAATTTTTTGAATAGAGCTTTCATGTTGAATGGTAAAGGGTTTTGCTGCTTTAGGTTCGGGCAATGATAAAACAGCTTCTTTAAAATGGGCTATTCTTCGAAAAGCCCTTTGTATGTCCAGCATAGTACGGCCTTCTTCATGTAAAGCCAAATGAAAGTAATACGCCAGAAATGCCGTCATTTCATTTATATCTTCATAAGTCAGGTGCCTTGTAATAGTAAAACGCACACCCGTGCAGGCTTCGGGAACAGCCGGAAAAATAGCCAGGTTCACAAAATAGCCTTCTTGCAACATATATTTCACCAACCTGTACCCTACGCGCGCAAGCCCCAGACCGACAAAAAAGATAGGGGTATCGGGTGCAGAAACAATGGGCAATTGGTATTCTTCGAGTAATTTCTGACAATAGGCTATTTTGTCTGCCAGTTCTTTTTGAAGTGTATTGATCTCTTCCGATAAATGAATTTTTGCACAGGCGATGCTGGCCCCCAATGCTGCATTCTGGTGTTGTCCGGCGAAGATTAATGGGCCGCCACAATTTCTGATCTTTTCACATAAGTCCTCGTCAGGTATCACAAACACGGCTCCGCCTGCTGCAAAAGCCTTGTTTAATGAAGTGGCTAAAATCATACGGGGATGCAGCTTTACCTGGCTGAGTGTATAACCTGTTCCATTGGTTCCCGCCCAGGACATTCCGTGGGCATCGTCTACATACAAATGAAATTTAGGATAACGTTCAAGTAAAACAATTAATTCCTTTAAGGGGGCGCAATCACCATACATACTGTAAACACCATCGCAGGCGTACCATATTTTTTTATGCTTAGGTGAAAATTCAATGATCTTTTTCTCCAGTTCTTCTAAGTTATTGTGCCGTACAATTGTTACAATTACGCCTTCCTGCTGGGTGTTGAGGGCTGCATAACGTACACTGCTGTGTACCTGCTGATCCATAATTATAACATGGCCTTCTTCTACCAGTATAGGAATTACGGCCTGGTGGCCCAATGAGGTAGACGTGGCCAATACAACAGGAGCCTTAAACAGTTGCCGCATTAAATTTTCTAATTCTGTATAAAGCGTACAGGAAGCATAACTGCGGGACGAGGGGTATTGCAAGCCATAACGCTGAATGGCGTCTATGGCCGCATCTTTTAAACGCTGGTCGGTTTCCAGGCCTAAATAGCTGTAGGAGCCGAAGTTGATTACTTCCTCACCTTTAAGCCGTATTGTTCTGCCGTTGTAAAACTCGTCTTCGGTGGTGTGGTGCAGGATGTGTTGTTCTTTTCCTTTTGTAATAATATCATTGGTCAGTTCAAGTATGTCTTTTTTCATAATGATAAGTTTAAGGTGTACTACTCAATCCGAAACAATTGGGGTCCTCATCCAATTCCTAAGAAATTTAATAAAATTAGCCGGTAAAAAATATGATACGGAAATAAAGAGTCAGCGAATTATTCAATTTTTCGATATATTTGTTTAGCTTTTAGTTGAATGCCCCGAAAGGTTGTTTTTCACTGAGCTTAATTAGACTTGTATCTCATGAAAACATCTTTTCTCGAAAACGATTACGCTGAATACTGGATTGAGAACGGTGTGATGTGTTACAGTTATAAACCACATATTAAAAAAGTTACGCTGGACATTGCCAGACAAATGGTTAAGGACAGGTTAAAGCTGAGTGCAGGAAAAACCTATCCTTTATTTGCGAACCTTAGTAATATGGTGGATGTGGACAAGGATGCGAGAAAATATTTTTCGGAAGGGGATGCTTTAAAGTACATGAGTGTAGGTGCTATATTAGTAAGCAATCCGGCGGCAAAATATTTGGCCAATATCTTTCTTCGGTTTGACAAGCCTCCTTTGCCTGCAAAATGTTTTACGCAGAAACAACAGGCGTTTAACTGGCTGGAACAATTTAAACAGGAATTGCAATGAGAGAATTATTCCATGAGAATGAATATATTGAAGCCTGGCTGGTGGATGGTATTATTGAGGCGATGTATAAACCGGGCTTGCGTGAAATAGACCTTGCTATTACAAAGCAGGTGGTGAAGGACAGGCTTGAAGCCAGCAAGGGAGTGAGCCGGCCTTTGTTTATTGATATGAACAAGGTGGTGGATGTGGACCAGGCTTCACGGGAATACCTTTCGGACGGGGACGGGATTAAATACCTTAACGCAACTGCTATTATGGTGAAGAACCAGGTTACAAAATTTTTAGCCAATATTTTTATACGTTTTAATACCCCAAAGATTCCTACTAAATTTTTTACGAAGAAGGAAGATGCGCTGCGCTGGCTGGAGCAATTCAAATACATGAATTAATTCATTACTCCTGCTTTAATAAATGCTGGCACTGGTGCTGCTTAAATAATTTTACAATGGCTTTAATGGAGTTTTCGCCCATGCCCCTCATGCGGTACAGGGAACTGATGCTTAGTTGCTGCGAAAGTTCTGCGGGTGTTTTAATGCCAAGTATTTCTAAGGCGTTAATAATTTTGATGGAGAGGTTTAGTTTTTTTAAGGGGGTGTTTAAAAACACTTCGGCAATTCCGTTTGCAAAGGTGGCTTGCCGGTTAATTTCCCAGGCCCTTGCCATTATCCAGGTGTGGTAACGTTGTAGGGAGAAGCGTAATTTTTGGATGGCGTTGTTAAATGAAGTGGTAACGGTGCTTTTAGGGATACCAAGCTTTTGGGCCAGTACCTGATGGGAGCGGTAGTTTAAAAAATAGTCTATGCTTAGTTCTTCTTTTTCAGAAAGCAAGGCACTTTGGCTGATCCATGTTTTCCAATGGGTATCGTATTGTTTTAATACTTCGTTGATCGATTCCTGTTGTTCGGGCTGGCTTATTTCTGATATAGGCAAAACAGGGTATTTTTCAAACAAGCCGTCTTTGTCCTGCATTTTTAACTCTTTGGCTTTGTTCAGCATCCAGTTGTCGTAGTTGTATAAAGTGGTGGTGAGTTTTTGCAAGGCTTCATTGTATGTCTTACGAATCATTTTTTCTGATTTGTTTAAGACTTTGGCAAGAGGCTTGTGTGTGTCGTGTTTCAGAAAACTATCTATTGTAAGCACTTCTTCTGTACTGAGTAGGGTATTTTGTTCAATCCAGAAAGCAGAGAGGGAACGGTACTCTTTTACTAAGTTTTCGAGTTCGTCTGTTTTTTTTAGTGGGCGCGGCAGTTCTTCTGTTTCTGTTAACTTTTCCTGAATGGTATATATAATAAGCTGAACCTGCCTGCTCTGGCTGTTGAACAGGCTTGCACTCAGCAAACCTTGTTTGTTCCCGGGTAATTTTACCGGAAGGTTTTTAACGGGTTCGGCTGTATTAACAGTTATTTGCAACAAGGCCTGAATGGGCTGGCCTATTGTTTTAGCTGTTGTAAGCTGAAAAACTTGTTCTGCTTTTTTATTGAGAAAGGTAATATAACCGTTGGTGTCTGTTACCAAAACAAGTGTGGAAGCTGAAAGCTGTGCGATAATATCATTGCTCAGTTCTTTGGACATCATGCGGTGGCTTAGTTCCGCATTGGTGGTGTTCCAGGAGGTGGCAATAAAATTAAAAATATTGCTCTCGTTCATAAAGGAGGGAGGAAGGTTGATGCGTTTTGAAAAATCCCCGTCAATCATGGCGGCTGAAATTTCCCAGACGCCGTCAAACACCTGCTGAACGTCGTCTTTGCTATTGCGCAGCTGGATGATCTTTTCCAGCATTTGTAAAATTTGGGTATCATCCCCTACACCCGCCTTTTCTTTGTTCAGGATTTCATAGGCCTGTTCTAATAATCTCAATGCTGCTGCACTATCTTTATTTTGTTGAGAGGTGATGGTCATATTTTTACTTGCTTATTTGGCTAATATATTAAATGCGGAATTCAGATCAAAAACAATTAACAAGGTTGCTTTGTTTTTGATCGAAAAAATTAAGGTTGTGAATGTAAAATGGCAGTAACGGGTGTAAACTACGACTGAAACTTTAATGAAATTTCACTGAAAATTTCATGAAACAAAATTCACTTATTTCTTAATCACAAGCCCGTTAATTTCAACGTAGTAGATATTGGCATTGTTCAATAAAAACTCAATAATGTTTTGTGCCTGCTTTTGCTGGACGCGGTGAAACAGTTTTATCAGCAGGGTAAATTCGTTCAACATTATTTTAGTTCCCTGCTTTTTTTCTTTCAATTTAAGCTCCAGTTCTTTTAATTGCTGATTAAGGGTTTCATTTTTTTTCCCGCTTAATTTCTGCACCCCCAATAATAACAGGTAATTAATAATAACAGGAATACCAAGCTTTATAGGAGTATTTTTATCCGGCTGGCCATTGCTTGCATTCAATAGAGATTTCCAGCATTCATTAAATTTTAGGTGAAGGGAATTCCCGGTGTTCATGCTTTGGATTTCTAAAAAGTAGCCCGATTGTTCCTCTGAAAATAAAACATTGGGTTTATCGTTCATGTAGGCCCTTTTCACGAGGGAAACGAATAATTTATCTAATTTATCAAACAATACGGCCATGTCAGCAGCATATAAATGATCGTACTTCAGGTAAAACTCAATTTCGTATTGTGCCATGAATTTATTTCAGTTCCGACGAAGATATTAAATGCAGATTTCAGATCAAAAATAAATGAAGGGTTTCATTTGGTTTTAATTAGAGGGATGTGTGAATTAAATGTGGGAGCATTTATTAATTTGCGATTACTGGAATCATTTGTATTTTCAAGCCGTACTATTTAACAGGATACAAATTGAGGCCCTAAACTTTTAAACTGTAAACATTTTAGAGAAAATCATTATGAGACTATTGAGCGTATTCCTTTTATTATTATCCTGTTTAACTTGTAATGGACAAAATTTCGGAGCAATATACACTTATAATTACTGGACGGCTAAACAGGTTCAACACAATATGGATAAGCAACTTGAAAAAGGAAAAAAAAATGGATCAGTTCCTTCAAGCCTTAAAAGCAGTAACGGCGATACCCTAACTTATGTCGTTAATCATAAGGTGGATGCCTTCACTTTAAAGTTGACCTTCCAATTAAATGAATTTGAGGAAGCCTATTGCGATTTCCAAGAATTTAGCTTTGACTGCACACCCTGTTCACAAAAACACCTAAAAGGGTTTATGGACTATTATAGGTTCCGGCAAAAAGAGGGGAATGTTTATTTATCAAAACCTTCTTACAAAACTGAAATGACTGTGATTTATAAATCAGACAGTAAGGACTGTTTAACAATAATTTTCAGAGCTGTATCATTGCCTAAGAAAGAATATAAAACAATATATAAGGGTTTAAATAAAAAGCCGACGGGATAATATTATTTCCTCAGCGCTTAAATGTTCCCAATTTTAATCACCAAAGTCCTTCGGAATTATATTTGGGCACCAAATAGTATTCATTTCAAGCAGGCCCAAGATGAAACCCATCTTCCCACCATCTAAGCCATTTGGTGGATTGTGTGTGGATTTTTATATTGGATTGGATAAAGAGACCGATGATAACTGGGTAAACCCGGACCTTCATTATTTTCGTTTGACATACACTTATTTTCAGCCTCATTTTGAATATAAGTATACAGGTTATGAAGGAAATATGCATAGTATAACATTGGGTTATGTGCTGACGAGCCAACCACGATGGAGAATAAAATAGCCTCCCTTTAAATATTCTACCTGTCCTATAAATTGAGAAGATTTAACCGTTCCTGCCTTCACAACCACCGTTTGTGCTTAAAAACCCACCATTAATAAGTTTGCCAATTTGCAGCAAAATTATTTATCGAATTTTGTACAGGATTGATTTTTTCAATAAAAGGGAAGGTTGCTGAAGGAGTACAAACATTAAATTTATCCCGCTTAACGATAAAATCGAAACAGAATTGAACGTAGCATATACAAACAAGTTAAAATGACGATGATGAAAAAAAAATTGACGGTTCTTTTTACCTTAAGCGCAGGTCTGTTGTTTTCGCAAACAAATGAATTTGCCATTGGGGCATTTGGTTATACGTATGGATTTAGCCGTGATGCACAGGACAATATTATAACCAGTAAACTGAATGCTGCCGGCTACCCCAGCAGTTGTTTAACGGTGCTTTATGAAGATGGTTTTAATATAGCCCAAACCTATCAGCCAGATGTGGACATCAGCAAAAGCAATTTTACGAATTTGGTCACCTTAGCTAAAAATCAAAGCAGTGTCTTAAAAGGAATCAAATTAATGCCCTTTCTTGGGGGATACTACAAGGCCATTGCACCTCCTTCAATAACAGGTGTTAATCAATACGACATGAGTGGTTCCCCGTATAATGCTATTTATCATTACGATTGGTTGTTCGATAATATTTACAACAATTCCCTTTATTCAAGTACAATATGGGGGCACCAGTTGCAGGAGGAAGGGTCTTATTACCATAGTCATCCTTACCCGGACCAAAACCCGGGTTATTGGACTGATACGGATAATAACGATAAATACAGAACATATGAAATAGATCCTGCAAAGACGTCGGATGCCATTGCTTATTTTAAAAACAAGAGGCTGTATCCTCAACAAAAAATTATTGTAATGGAAGCGAAACACGGTGGATTCATTGCCGATAATTTAAACGATGGTCAGGGCTATTTTAATCAACAGAATTATATAAACCAGGTAAATAAACCGGATGTATTTTTAGAAGGCTCTTATTTTAGTTCCCATTATTCCAGTTGGAAAACCCAGGATGGCACAAATCCAAATGAATTTTACCTGGGAAAATTTAAATCGATTGACTATGCTAAAGCAAGGGTTCCAGTTGTTCATGCTGTAGTAGGTGATTTCAACAGTGATTATGTGGTCAATTCCTCACCCAGCCAGCGCAATGGCGACCAGTTGTGGTTCCAAACTTATACCTCGATTATACACGGGGCACAGGGAATCTGGTTTTGGGAATTGGGCAGTATGTATAATCCCGCTACTTATCCCATAGACGGGGTCAATAAATGGGACCCAAAAATTAATCCCCCAGATAAATATAATCGGTCCCGTTTCCCAGTAAATTATCAACGGTATGTAAGTAACCTTTCAAAAGAATTAAGGTACCTGGTAAACCAGAATTTATTAAGCAGCGATCCGAATTCCGTCATTTATACTAAAACCACATCGGCAGACGAATTGTGCATCTTGCCACCCTCTACCGATTATTTAAAAGCCATCATCCCCGGAGGTGATGCAACACACTACCATGCGATCAATAATGATAAATATTTATTACCGATTACGAATCCTCACAGAGGTGAAGATTACGGCTTACGTTATACCCTAAGAACAAACGGGTATGAAGTAATTATGATTGTTTCCAACCCCAATCCTTATTCAGTGCACGATGTTAACTTTAATTTTAATTCAGTATCAAACCCTATCATTTCAAATGCTACAGGGGTGGATGTGCTGTTTAATGAAATTAATAATGTAGAAGTGAACAACCCCAATTATAAAGTAGAAAACGATACCTACCATTACAGGAGCAACACGGTAGACAATTCATTTAACCTCTTAAAAAAATACCACATTGATTTTACCAATAAAACTTTTATGGCCGAATTTGGTGCTTTTGATGTAAAAATATTCAAATTCACTTCAACGCCTCCTGTTAGTAGCGATGAAACCTGGTCAAAGGTGTGGTCAAATAATGGGGACAGGACCATTGGCACGTGGAGCCCAGTGAACACTACGGATAAATTTATTATCGGCGACTTTGACGGAAATGGTAAAGAAGACCTGCTTGCTATTCAGGGAGCGGCGGCTAACAATTGGGCGGTGATGCAGGAATACAATGAAACAAAAAAAGACTGGGATTGGAAATGGAGCAATAACGGAAACAACCTTTTAGCAATTGACTGGACCCTTAATGCGGCACACCAGTATATTGTTGGAGATTTTTTACTGGGTGACGGTAAGATGGAACTCCTTTGTATTTCGGGTACCAATGGTTACGCCAATATGTACAGCTATAATAACGGCACTTGGAACAATTGGGTATGGCAAAATGGAAACACAGCTGGCTTAGGTAAAATAGCTTCCGACTGGACGATGGACCCCTCGCACCGGTATTTTGTAGGTGATTTTACAGGAGACAGCAAATCCGAATTACTCTGTGTTTCGGGCACCAATGGATACGTAAATATGTATGATTTTAACAACGGTACCTGGAACAACTGGATGTGGCAAAATTCCAACACCGTTGGTTTGGGTAAACTGGCTACCGACTGGCCTTTAAGCAACTCGCACAGGTATTTTGTCGGCAATTTTGACGGCACAGGCAAAGACGAACTGCTCTGCGTTTCGGGAACAAACAACTGGAACAATATTTATTCGTTTAATGCAGGGTGGAATTGGTTCTGGAGCAATAACGG
Organism: Bacteroidota bacterium; assembly: GCA_023251755.1. Taxonomy (GTDB): domain Bacteria; phylum Bacteroidota; class Bacteroidia; order B-17B0; family Aurantibacillaceae; genus JAHEYF01. The sequence goes on along the minus strand of JAHEYF010000004.1, from coordinate 194 downwards.
AGTGGCTAATATAGCCGGCTGGGCCCTGCCATACGGAGCTAACGATAAACTAATGGTAGGTAATATAGACGGGGATGCTAAAAGCGAATTGATGCTGATACAACGTGGAAGCCCGGCTGCCTGGGCACAAACCAAGGAGATGGAATTTAACGGGACATCTAATCAGTTAACTTATAATTGGTCCAATGCACAAA
>JAHEYF010000124.1 GCA_023251755.1 Bacteroidota bacterium | reverse complement strand
GCTACCCAGGCCGTGCTCCAGGCTGCCTGAAAGTTAAAGCCCCCGGTTATACCGTCAATATCTAAAACTTCTCCGGCAAAATACAAACCCGGGCAGCATTTGCTTTGCATGGTACGTAAGTCTACTTCGTTTAAGGGAATGCCGCCACAGGTAACAAACTCTTCCTTAAAAGTTGTTTTGCCTTCCATCAGGTATTCATCGGCGGTAAGCAGCGTAACAAGTTTATTGATTTGTTTTTTACCTGTTTCCGCCCAGGGTTTAGCAGAGGTAAATTCAGCTTTGTGCAGCAGGTGTTCCCACAAGCGCCGGGGCAGGCCAAACAGGGCTTGTGTGTGAGGCTGGGCATTCCCCTTTTGTTGAATATAATTGGTCATGTATTGGCGCACTTCTTCTTCTTTTTGATTCACCCAGTTCACAATGATGCCGGCATTGTATTTTTTTTCATTAAAATATTCTGCTGCAAAAGCCGATAATTTTAATACCGCAGGGCCGCTCAAGCCCCAATGGGTAATTAATACAGGGCCGGTGTACAAATAATTGGTTCCGGCTATTTTTACCGTAGCCGGATTGGCCGCCAGGCCCATCAATTGCGTTATCGCATTCCCTGGTAGATTAATGGTAAATAAGGATGGTATTGGTTTTTTTACACTGTGCCCGCTTTGTTTTAAAAAAGAATAATTGTCTTCTTTGGGATGCCCGCCGGAAGTAATTACTACTTTATCGCAATGGAAATTACTTCCTTCCCGAAAATGAAGAATGAATCCATTGCCCTCTTTTCCTATCTGTACAAGCTCCGTTTGAAGGCGGATGTCTACCTTCGCTTTTTTTGCTTCGCTGAGCAAACAATTTACAATCGTTTCCGATGTATTGCTTTCGGGGAACATTCTTCCATCGGCTTCTTCACTCAGTTCCACTCCCCTGCTCCCGAACCATTGTATAGTATCGTTTACAGCAAAACGACTAAACACACTTTTTAATTGTTTTTCGCCACGGGGGTAATTTTTAACGAGCACCTGGTTGTCAAAACAGGCGTGGGTTACATTGCACCTGCCTCCGCCCGAAACAAGCACTTTGGCGAGAAGCTTAGTTGATTTTTCGAACAAGACAATGCTGTAGTCCGGATTTTTTTGAGCGGCATTGACCGCACAAAAAAATCCGGCGGCTCCACCACCTATTATGGCAATTGTTTTATTCATGTTGTTTTAAACAAAAAATCCTCCCTGATGCAGAGAGGATAATTTGAATATATTTAAGAATGTTAATTAAAAACGTTCTAATTTCGAAAAGAAGAAATCAGCTTCAATCGCTGCATTCTCATCACTGTCGGAACCGTGAACGGCGTTAGCAGCAATTGATTTGGCAAATAAGTTGCGGATGGTTCCTTTTTCAGCTTTGGCAGGGTCTGTTGCACCAATTAAAGTACGGTAATCGTTTACCGCATTGTCTTTCGACAATACAGCGGCAACAATAGGGCCTGAGCTCATATACTCCACCAATTCTCCGTAAAAGGGACGGGCACTGTGCACAGCGTAAAATTCCCCGGCCTGTTCTTTTGTTAAACGCAGGTATTTCATAGCCACTATACGGAAGCCGCCTTCGTTGATTTTCGCTAAAATAGGACCGATGTTGTTGGCCTCAACCGCATCGGGTTTAATCATGGTAAATGTAATATTTGTAGCCATAGTGTTTTAAAGTTTAATGGAGTGCAAAAGTAATAAATATTGGGGAATAGTAAAAGAGATTTGAAAAATTAGCTAATGTGATGATTAGCTGATGGGGAGGTAGGTAAACGATGAACTGATAGGTGTTGAGGATTAGCTGATTAAAGCGAAGCCTTTAAGATACGTTCATTGTTGTTCAGGTCGCGGAGTAGCTGTACTTGTTTAAACCCAATGGATTCAATCAGTTGTTTTGTTTCTGAAGCGTATTTTGCATTCAGTTCAAAATAAAGTTTTCCATTTGTATTTAATTGTTTGAAAGCAAAACGGGCTATTTTATCATAAAAAACAAGGGGTTCCCTGTTTTCAACAAACAAAGCGCTGTGCGGCTCAAAATCTTTCACCCTTGTTTCCATCTCAGCTGCTTCAGTATGTGTAATGTAAGGAGGATTACTTACAATCACATCAAAACCCAATGCCTGTAGTTGGGTGTTGGGTGCCGCCAGTATATCCGCCTGCATAAAACGAACATCAAGCTTGTTGAGTGCAGCATTTTGTTGCGCTGTTGTTAATGCAGTTTCCGAAATATCCAGGGCGTAAACCTCCGCCTGAGGAAGGTGTTTTTTTAAAGCGATGGCAATGCAACCGCTTCCGGTTCCTATATCAATTATTTTTATTTTTCCTGTAGCCGTGCTTGATTTGTTTTCTTTAATGATGAGGTCAACCAGCTCTTCCGTTTCGGGGCGGGGAATCAATACGGATGGGTTCACTTTAAATTTTAAGCCGTAAAATTCTGTTTCGCCCAATATGTACTGAATAGGCTCCTGCTGAAGCAAACGCTTGCAGATAAAATTCAATTTTAATAAATCCGATTGGTTGATGTTTTCATTTGTCCTGAATGACAGGTCTGTTTTACTAAAACCCAGCACCTGGTTAAAAGCCAGAAAAATAATTTCGTTCAATTCTGCTTCGTCATATATGTGCGATAATTGCTCTTTGTAGAACCGGAGGATGTGTTGTTTTTTATTGGAGGGGATTTTCATAACTATCAGTTTACTTGTTTATTCGTTCATTCGTTTATTCGTTGGGATCGTCTGAAAATATAGGTGTATCTAACTTATAAACTAAAGAACGAATGAACAAAAGAACGAATGAGTGAACGAATAAAATTATTCTTTGTTCTTCATTAACTTTTCGAGTACATACATCTCATCCCTTAACCTGGCTGCTTCCATAAAATCCATTTCCTTGGCGGCTTTTACCATAGCTGATTTTATTTTAGAGATTTGTTTTTTCAATTCATCTGTATTCATGTATTGGGTAACAGGATCGGCGGCTATGCTCAGTTCATCGTTTTCCACGTAGGCCTTCACCAATCTGCCGTCCATGCTTACTTCGGTACCCGACAACAAGAGGGAGTTTTTTTTACCGGCCTGGGTGGGGGTAATGTGGTGTTTAAAATTGTATTCGATTTGTTTTTTTCTTCTGCGGTCTGTTTCCTCAATGGTTTGTTTCATGCTGCCTGTTTCCCTGTCGGCGTACATGATGACCCGCCCGTTTACATTCCTTGCGGCACGCCCTACGGTTTGCACAAGGCTTCTTACATTTCTTAAAAAACCTTCCTTGTCTGCGTCCAATATAGCTACCAGCGATACTTCGGGTAAATCGAGGCCTTCGCGCAATAAATTAATTCCCACCAGTACATCAAACATACCTATTCTTAGCTGCCGCAGAATTTCTATGCGGTCGAGGGTATCTACATCGCTGTGAATATAACGTGTACGGACATTCAGGTTGGTGAGGTACTTGGTTAATTCTTCGGCCATGCGTTTGGTGAGTGTAGTCACCAATACCCGTTCGTCTTTGGCCACCACCTTGTGTATTTCATCCAGCAGGTCGTCCACCTGGTTTAAGCAGGGCCTTACTTCAATAATGGGATCAAGCACTCCTGTAGGGCGGATCAATTGTTCCACTATGATACCTTCTGATTTTTCCAGTTCATACTCAGAAGGGGTTGCGCTGATGTATATCACCTGGTTCAGCAGGAGTTCAAATTCTTCAAACTTCAAAGGTCTGTTATCGAGCGCTGAAGGCAATCTGAAACCATATTCCACCAGGTTTTGTTTGCGCGAAAAATCGCCCCCGTACATGGCCCTCACCTGTGGAAGGGTAACGTGGCTTTCGTCAATGAGCATTAAAAAATCTTTCGGAAAATAATCCAGCAGGCAAAAAGGCCTTGTGCCCGGAAGGCGGGCATCAAAGTAACGCGAATAATTTTCTATCCCGCTGCAATAACCTAATTCACGCATCATTTCAAGATCGTAATTCACACGGTCTTCTAAGCGTTTTGCTTCCAATGTCTTTCCCTGCGATTTAAAATAGTCTGCCTGCTTCACCATATCGTCCTGTATCAGGTGCATGGCTTTTTGCAGGGTGTCGGGTGCAGTAACAAATATATTGGCGGGGTAAATGGTAAAGGATTCAAACTTCCCGATGACTGTTCCGTTGGCCGAATCGAATGTTTCTATGCTTTCGATTTCATCCCCAAAAAAACAAATGCGCACCGAGTGATCGGCATAAGCTAAATTCACATCCACCGTATCTCCTTTTACCCGGAAGTTACCGCGGTTAAAATCGGCTGTGGTGCGCGAATAAAGGCTTTGCACCAATTTGTGTAAAAACTTATTCCGGCTGACCACCTGTCCTACTGCAAGGGGAATCATATTTTCACGGAACTCAACCGGGTTGCCAATACCGTATATACAGGAAACGGAACACACCACAATTACATCGTGCCGGCCCGATAAAAGGGAAGAAGTGGCGCTCAGCCTTAGTTTTTCAATCTCATCATTAATGGCCAGGTCTTTTTCAATATAGGTATCAGTAGTCGGCAAATAAGCTTCGGGCTGGTAATAATCGTAATACGATACAAAATATTCCACTGCATTCTCAGGGAAAAACTGTTTAAATTCGTTGTACAATTGGGCCGCTAATGTTTTGTTGTGGCTAAGCACCAGGGTTGGTTTGTTGACCTGCTGAATAACATTGGCCGCGGTAAAAGTTTTTCCTGAACCTGTAACTCCCAACAGGGTTTGGTGACGGGAACCGTTGTTGAGACCTTCTACCAGTTGCCTGATGGCTTCGGGCTGATCGCCGGTAGGTTCAAATTCTGAAACAAGTTGAAAACGCATGGGACAAAAGTAGGTTTAAAATTCAAAAATTAAAATTCAAAGTGTCAAGGTACACGGTATATTGTAGATTGTACAAGTACAAATCAAAATTGTTAAACTTATTTTATTCTTTTAATTTAACCGGATGATGCAATACGAAAAATATATACAACGTTGTTTTCAATTGGCCCTCCAGGGTATGGGCTGTGTAGCACCCAATCCAATGGTTGGTTGTGTACTTGTTGCAAACGATGTTGTTATTGGTGAGGGTTTTCATGAAGTATACGGCGGGCCTCACGCAGAAGTGAATGCGTTCAATTCGGTAAAAGATCAATCTTTAATTCCCGGCGCTACTCTTTACGTTAACCTGGAGCCCTGTTCACACTTTGGAAAAACACCGCCCTGCGCTGATTTGATTATTGAGCAGGGCATAAAAAAAGTTGTTGTTTCCAACAGCGATTCAAATGTACTGGTGGCCGGAAAAGGAATTGAAAAATTAAAAGCAGCCGGAGTTGAAGTGATAACAGGTATTTTGGCAGCAGAAGGAAAAAAATTGAACAAACGGTTTTTTACCTTTCACGAAAAAAAGAGACCTTATATTATATTAAAATGGGCGCAAACCCAGGACGGTTTTATTTCCCGTTTCCCTGTGCCTGAGAATAGTGCAGACAATTGGATTACCGGTGAAGGCTGTAAAAAATTAGTTCATCAGTGGAGAGCAGAGGAAGACGCTATTATGATAGGAACCAATACAGTCCTGAATGACAATCCGCAATTGACCACGCGTTTGGTGAAGGGTAAAAACCCGGTGCGTGTGGTGATTGATAAAAAGCTGATGATACCCGCAGGGGCAAATATCTTTAACCGGGAAGCAAAGACCATTGTTTTTACTGAGGCAGAAAAAACATCTCACAACAATATTGAATACATTAAAACCAATTTCGAAGAAAATCGTATTCGTTTTATTTTAACTGAACTGCAGCAAAGAAATATTTCCTCACTTATTGTTGAAGGTGGGGCCATCCTGCTCAATTCCTTTATCCAGCAAAATCTATGGGACGAAGCCCGTGTATTGGTTAGCGGCAAAACATTCGGACAGGGCATACAAGCGCCTTCCTTTGAACTAAACCTAAACGATTACACGACTGTTGATGGGGATCAGGTTTTTATTGTGAACAACTGAGTTACGAATCTACGAATACGAATTTGTACGAATATACTAATGTGGTAATTATGAAGGATTGCAGATGATAAATAATGTATAAACAGTAACACCACACCCAGATACGAATACGAATTTGTACGAATATACTAATGTGGTAATTATGAAGGATTGCAGATGACAAATAATGTATAAACAGTAACACCACACCCAGATACGAATACGAATTTGTACGAATATACTAATGTGGTAATTATGAAGGATTGCAGATGATAAATAATGTATAAACAGTAACACCACACCCAGATTAGTATATTCGTACAAATTCGTATTCGTAGTTAACGCCCCCCTCTCAATACTAATATCTATATACTAAATAAAATCAACTTTCCCCTTAAGTTTCCGTTAAATAATCATATACCCATAAACCAGTACCAAAAATTGATAATCCTGTACTTTGAATCCGGAGCCTGTTGCCCTAATATTGCCGTAATGCATTGTTACTGTGCTCAGTCAACAAGGCACAACCACTTACACCTTAAAACCCTTTACCAATGAAAACAAACAATTACAAGTTGAAAAAATGCTTATTGCTATTGTCCTTAGCGGGATTTGGCGTTCAGGCACAAAATGTAAACCATCAACAAATACCGTTGTGCCGCACTTCGGAAGCCATGACTGAGTTTTACCAGAGCCATCCCGAAGCACAAAACGAAAAAGCGGAAACTGAAGCCTTTACCCAGCAATACGTACAGCAGGTACAAAATTCGGTACAAAAAATAATTTCCGCTGATGCTACACAGGCTACAACCTATACCATTCCTGTTGTTTTTCATGTATACGGAACAACACAAGGTGGTTACAGTGTGACCTTAGCTAAAATACAGGCCGCTTTGGTGAACCTCAATAAAGATTTCCAGGGATTGAATTCAGATTACAACACGGTTCATTCTCAGTTTCAATCGGTACGCGGAACCCTGAGCATTACTTTTGCCCTGGCTTTAAAAGACCCCAGTGGCGCAACAACTACAGGTATGGTGACCCATGCGGTTAAATCGGGTTATGGCAATGGCTCTGGTTACGATTCGCAGATTGCAGCCGATGCCTGGGACAATTACAAGTATATGAATGTCTATATAATGAACGATTTATACGCCAATGGTGTAACCAATAACTCTGGTGTTTCCTGGTACCCGAGCACAACCATGTCGAATGCGAAAACTGCAAGGGTTGTATACAACGGAGCTTACCTGGGAACAAATACATCTACTGAATTTGCATCTGTACTTACGCATGAGTTTGGGCATTGGTTAAACCTTATCCATACTTTTGAAGGAGGTTGTGTAGCTCCAAACGACAATGTAGCGGATACCCCTCCCTGCGATTATAATGGTGTGGGTTATTCCTGTCATCCTACATCCACATCCAACTCACCATTAAATTGTACCAGCGTGCTCATTAACGCTGAAAACTACATGGATTATAGTGGTGCTGACGGCTGCTATAAAATGTATACACAAGGACAGATTACAAGAATGACTGCTGCTTTACAAGTTCCTTCCCGGGTAACCCTGTGGCAAACCAGCAACCTGATTGCTACGGGGCTTTTAAGTAATGTAGGTATTGCTACAACCACTACCAACACATTATCTGCAAGTGTTTTTCCGAATCCATCAACAGGAATTTTTAAATTAGAAATGAATAGTAACGAGCAGGACAATTATAAAATTGTTGTAACAGACATTTTAGGAAATATAGTTTCTTCGATGCAAACCGGTGCTATAAAAGGATATTACAGTAGCACGATTGATCTTACTGAAAAGGCACAGGGTTTATACTTTGTATCAGTAATAAGCCCTTCTGCAAACCAGGTTATGAAATTGGTGAAGGAGTAATAAGTTTGTTCAATATTCAAAATAAAAACAGCCGGTTGTACCGGCTGTTTTTGTTTTTAGTTTTGCATCACTTCTATCAGCTCCACATCAAATACCAATGTTGCTTTTGCGGGTATTGGCCCGTAACCACTTTCGCCGTAAGCCAGGGTATAAGGAATGATTAAATGAAATTTATCTCCCTGGTGCATCAGGGCTACAGCTTCGTCCCAGCCTTTAATAACCTGGCCCTGGCCTAAAGGAAATTCAAAAGGCTGTCCACGTTCAACCGAAGAGTCAAATATTTCGCCGTTTTCAAAATAACCGGTGTAATGTACCTTTACTTTGTTGCCGTTTTGAGCCTGTATTCCTCTTCCTTTTTCGGCTACAATGTATTTTAATCCGCTGGCAGTGGTTTGTGTTTCTTTGCCTTCAATATTGAATGCAGCAGGTTTAACGGTTTCCTGTATGTCTATTAATTCAACATCAAACACCAAATCGCTTTTAGCAGGAATTGGCCCACGGGCCTGTTCGCCATAAGCCAGGGTGTATGGAATAATCAAATGGGCTTTATCGCCAATGTTTAACAAAGCCAGGCCTTCGTCCCAGCCTTTGATCACCTGGCCTTTGCCCAATTGAAATTCAATTGGTTCGCCACGTTCAACCGAAGAGTCGAATATTTTACCGTCTTTAAAATAACCGGTGTAATGCACTTTTACTTTGTCGCCTTTACCAGGTTTTTTAGTGCCTGTGCCTTTTTTTACAATTACGTATTCAAGCCCGGAAGCTGTTTTCTCTACCTTTTTCCCGGTAATGTCCCAGGGTTTTGGCGATTGAACAATCTCAAGCAATTCAACATCAAACATAAGGGTTGAATTGGCAGGGATGCTCCCCATGGCTTGTCCGCCGTAACCCAATTCAGCCGGAATTTTAAAGGTGGCTTTATCGCCTTCGTTTAACAGGGCAATGCCTTCGTCCCAGCCTTTAATAACCTGACCGGCCCCTATTTTAAAACTGAAGGGTTGTCCACGGTCTACCGAGCTGTCGAATTTGCTGCCGTCTAATAATGTACCGGTGTAATGCACTTTTACCTTATCTCCACTAACCGGTTTTTTCCCATTTCCTTTTGCGGTAATGGTGTATTCAAGTCCTGATGTTGTTTTCATTGTTATAGGTTTTTTTACCGGCTTCGAGGTGATGGCGGTTTTCCCTTTATCAGCCTGTTCCTTTTTTTTATCAGTTCCTTTGGTAGGAGTCTGGGCATAAGCAAGACCTGCCATTAAAAAAAATGCCGCAATTGTTTTAAAAGCTTTATTCATTGTGTTTATTTTTTAGCTGGTTCTTTTGGAGCCTCTTTTATACCCACTACATTAATTTCAAACACCAATGGGCAATAAGGCGGAATAGATTGCATTCCCCGTGGTCCGTAAGCCATGTTGGAAGGGATCAGCAACAACGCTTTTGTTCCTACAGTCATACCAAGTACGGCTTCGTCCCAACCCGGAATAACCTGTTGTCCGCCAACCGGGAAAGCAAGGGGTTCAGGACGGCCTTCCGATGAATCGAACACATTCCCATCTAAAAACATTCCTTTGTAATGCACCTGGGCGATGTCGCCGGTTTGAATTTTTTTCCCTTTGCCTTTTTCTTTTTCTACAATGTAAATTCCACTGGCTGTTGGGGCAACACTTATTTTATTTTGAACTAAGTAAGCATCAATTTTCACTTTTTCCTGGCCGGCCATGCGTTGCATTTCAGCTTGTTGCTCCTGCTGCACCTGTTCTTTGGATTTGATGTCGAATAATTTTACGCTGATCGTCATCTTATCGCCGGGTTTAACAAAAGGAGGCAATTCTTTCGTACGCTGTGTTTTTAAATAAAATGAATCAGCAGCAATAATAAAGCTGGCACTGTCGCCTTTGGCCAACATTAAAATGCCGTCTTCCAGACTGCCTTTAAACGAAGGCTGAAACATAGGTAAATCCATTTTACCGGTAGGGTCCTGAGAGAATTTTTTAGAGTCAAGTACAACGGAATCGTTTTTGGTTAACACAAATTTGTAAGAGATGCTCAGGACGTCGCCAATTTTAGGGACAGCCCCTTTTTCATCGTGGTTCACCAATTTATAGTATAGACCATTTTCGTTTTTGGTATACCCTTCGTATTCGGAATGATTACTTTTACAAGCCACAAAAGCTACTGCTGTAGTAATGGCCATTGTTGAAACAAGTGTTGTTAGTTTACTCATACTGATTTTATTTTTTAAGACATTATTTATTTTACATCAATGATATGCACTTCGTACAGCAAAGGTGTATAGGGAGGAATATTTCCATTGGTACTGCCCTGCTGCCCGAAAGCGAGTTGCGAAGGTAATATAATTTTGGCTACCTCATCTTTTTTGAGGTAACTTATTGCCTGTTGCAAACCGGGTATTAATTGCTCATTTTCGCCGTATAATAATTCAAAGGGTTTCCCTTCCGGTGTATAGTCTATTAAGCGCCCATCCAGGAAAAAACCCCTGTATTCGATTTTGATGTTTTTGCCGTTCTCAATAGCAGCGCCATTTCCAGCCTTTATTTGCTGGTAGTAAATGCCTCCGGGCAATTGGGTGGCCTGCTTTAACTGTGTGCTGATACAATGCTGAATGTCTTCCTCTTCTCTTTTTAAAGCCTGTTCATCCGGCAGGTTTTTATGCAGGCCGGCATAGTCCTTTTCGTTAAGAATTTTTAACAATTTAAGTTCCACTTTTACCACAGAGTCTTTTTCGGTAAATACAGGTGTGCCTGTTCCGAAGACCTCTTTAAAAAAAACGTTTTTGTTCACCAGAAAGGAAGCACTGTCCCCTTCAACCATCTTAGCGAGGTAATCGGTGTAGTTGCCATTTGTGGTGGGCTTGCTGTAATTTAAAAAATAACCGGCCGGCGAGTTGTTTTTCGAATCCCAGAAAACCGAATCTTCCGCAGTTTTATAGCTGACTTCCAATTGCAATACTTTACCAGGAAGGGGGTGTTGTTGCCCGTCGCCGATGCTTAACAGTTTATAATAGAGTTTTTCCTGCGTATGCGAATAGCCTTCTGTTTGTTGTTTTTTAAAGGAACAGGAACTCAGGCCAAGCAGGCACAGCAAAATAAGGGACGATAAAGTTTTATTCAATGCGCTTGTTTTGATTTTACTGCAATTACTTCAATGGTATACACCACAGCCGACTTCGGTGGAATTTTATTATTATCGCCTACAAGGCCGTGTGCAAGGTGTGAGGGCAGGATAAACAAAGCTGTTTCACCTTCGTGCAATAGTTTAATTCCCTGGTGCAAACCTGTTTCTACATGGTCGTGGTCCACAATAAATTCTTTTGCACCTTGTTTGTCTGAGCTGTAACAAAGGGTTCCGTCCAATAACGAAATACTGTAGCTGACTTTTACGATGTCTTCCGTTTGAATCAGTCTTGCTTTGGGCTTAGCCTTTAACACCAGGTAACGCAAACCGGCACCGGTGGTTTGCATGTTTAAATTATGCTGATTGATGTAAGCCGTAATCTGGTCGTTTTCCATCACTATGCCCGGCTTCTGAACTTCTTCAATCCTTTTCTTTAATTTGTTTTCATCTAATTGCACAGGCTTTTTTTCAGGCTGTTTAGGGTTGCAGGCACAGAGAATCCATCCAAGCAGTAGAATTAAGGGAAGGCCTGAATTAATTTTAATAGAATACTTAGCAATACAATTAAACATTTGATTTCATTAATTATATATTTAACTCATTCTCACTCAGCCATTCTCCCACTCTCACCCTCTCACTCACTCCCACTCTCACTTTCTTACTTTCTCACTCTCTCCCTATTTCTGCAATTCAGTTTTGTAAAGAGGCAATGTTTTTACAAAATCACTCACTGTTGCCTCAAGGTTTTTATCTGATTTACCACCGGCGGCATTGGTGTGTCCGCCACCACTAAAGTAAGTGCGCGCAAATTTGTTCACATCAAATTTTCCTTTGCTGCGCAATGATATTTTTATGATTCCTTTGTGTTCGGAAAAGAAAGCAGAAAATTTTATTCCGCGTATAGACAGGGCATAATTCACTACGCCTTCTGTATCGCCTTTCTGAAAGTTGTACTTCTTTTGATCTTCTTCCGACAGGGAAATATAAGCGGTGTGGTACTCGTCCAACACCTCCATTTTATTGAGGCAATACCCTAATAATTTTAACCTTTCCTTTGAATTGTCATCGTTTACGGCATTGTAAATAGCAGCATTATCGGCTCCTTTGTCAATTAAGTCGGCTACAATGCGGTGGGTGTTGGAGGTGGTACTGGGGAAACGGAAAGAACCCGAGTCCGTCATGATACCCGTATATAAACAGGAAGCTATTTTTTTATCGATGACTTTTTTATTGTCGACACCGCAAATAAACTCATACACCAGTTCGCAGGTGGAGCAGGATTTTACATCGTGAAAATAATAATTGGCATAATCATCGGGTTGCTGGTGATGGTCGATGAGTATTTTAATGGCTTTGGTTTTTTCAGCCTCAAGTCCTAATTGTTCAATGCGTTTAAAGGAATTAAAATCAAGCGTAAAAATAACATCCGACTGATGAATAAAGCTGTTTGCTTTTTT
>JAHEYF010000206.1 GCA_023251755.1 Bacteroidota bacterium | reverse complement strand
CATTTCGGAAGTAGACTGGAAACGTTTGGATACACTTGAAGGAGTATTAAAAGAAGGGGAAATGATTCAGGTGAAATTTTCAGGCTCTGATCCTAAAACAGGTAAATACAAACTTTCGCGTAAAGTTTTATTGCCTAAGCCTGAAGAAAATTCTACTGCTAAAGCGTAATCATAGATTTTCTAAAAATGAAAGGCGGCTCAATATGGGCCGCCTTTTTGTTTGTTTGTTGGATTGATAATGAAACAGGTTGTAGTTAGTTAATCCTCAGTTGTTGCCCCACCCGCAGGTAATACCGCTTTTGAGTCCCGTTTAGAGTACACAATTGTTTTACACTAATGCCGTAACGTTTGGCCACTTCAAACCAGCTGTCGCCTTTTTGTATGGTATAAACCAGACTATTAGCTGGATAAGCTGTAATCCCCCAGCGCGATTTTTTAATGGTCAGCACATCACTTTGTAATTTCCCATCCTCAAACGAAATAAAACCAGAAGGATTTAAGGCATGCCCTTTAAAGCGGACCTCAAAATGCAAATGAGGCCCCGATGAGCGTCCTGTAGAACCACCCAGGCCAATCAACTGACCAGCTTTGATGATTTCGCCCGGTTTAACCTTGATCTTCGATAAATGCGCATAAACCGTTTCTAAACCATTGTAGTGGCGGATAATGATAACATTGCCATAAGCCCCTTCGCGTTTGGCATACCGTACCATCCCGTTAAAAGCGGCATGAACAGGCGTTCCCTTGTCCAATTCAATGTCCATGCCTTTGTGCATACGCCCGTCGCGCCAACCAAATTTTGAGGTGATAATACTCAGATGCGGGTGAAAATAATAACCCAAAGAATCGTTTTGTAAAATCAATTCCTGTTGCTCCGGGAATTCATTTTCGGGAGTAATGGTAAACACTTTGCTTTCATCAAAATCAGCATAATATTCGGCCCCGGGGGCTTGCGTACTTGTTTTGGCAGTGTTGTTTAATAAATCGTTGTAATACTTAACTAAGCCTATTTCCCTCGTTCCTATACTATCCAGCTCTAGCAAAGAATCCACTAAAAAAACAAGCTCTGTTTTTGAGACAGTAATGGCTTTACGCGAAGTATCCGGATTGCCGGGACAAGCTGAGGTCGATGAAAAAACAGCCTGGAAATGAAGAATTCCCAAACATAAAAACAGGCAATATCTGACTTTGTTTTTCATCGGCGGCGGCTAAAATAGGAAAAAACAAATAAAATGCAAATGCCTGATATACAAAATATAATCAGATTTCATTAAAACAATAAGTGTAAGTATATTTGAGCAGTGCTAAAAAGCCTTACCGAAGACATAAAACAATTGGATAAAAGGATCATTGCTGTTTTTATTCTGATTCCCCTTTGCCTTATTTTCATACGGTATTTAGGTGAAACCGACTATCTTATTGAAACCTGTACTAATTTAGGGTATACCGATTTATCCAACACCTTAAGTGATTACTTTAAATATAATAAAAACAGTAAGTTATATGGTTTAATTTACTGGATAATTACCATTGATATATGTTATTTGCTTATTCCGGTATTGTTTATCCGTTTTGTATTAAAAGACAAAGTTTCGAATTATGCCTTTTCTATTAAACTGGAAAAAAACGGACTAAAACTTTATCTTTTAATGCTGGTAATTATGATCCCTTTGGTCTTGTATTTTTCTACAACCAAATCATTTCAGGACAGGTATCCTTTTTACAATATATCAGGCAATGAAGCCTTGTGGCCGAAATTCTGGACATGGGAATTGTTTTACCTCAGTCATTTTTTTGCCCTTGAGTTTTTTTTCAGGGGTTTTATGCTGAATAGTTTAAAAGGCAGGTTTGGGATGTATTCTATTTTTATCATGTGCATTCCCTATTGTATGATACACTTTGGTAAACCCATGCCCGAAACCATTGCTGCTATTGTTGCGGGTATTGTATTGGGTTACCTGAGCCTGCGGAGCAACAGCATTTTTCTGGGTTTTTTGATACATGTTTCGGTGGCTTTAACAATGGATATGGCTGCTTTGTGGAGGGAAGGGTATTTTGGTTAAATAATGCCATTGAGAATAAATTTGCAGGTACACCGGAAAATAACTAATATTGCAGTCCTTTTTCAAGCCTCTGTTTACAGGGTGTAAAGAATGCCTGAAAAATTATAAAAAAATAAAACATTTAGGTCATGAGTTTGTTATTAGATTTTGTCAATCAGCAATTAAACCCACAAGCAAATCACCCTTCATTTAAAGCCGGTGATACTGTTACCGTTCACTACAAAATTAAAGAGGGCGACAAAGAAAGGATTCAGCAATTTTCAGGTGTTGTAATTATGCGTAAAAACCACCCTTCAACTGCATCTTTTACAGTTCGTAAAATTTCAAACGGAGTAGGTGTAGAGCGTATTTTTCCTGTTGGGTCACCTTTTATCGATAAAGTTGAAGTAAACAAAGTAGGTATCGTTCGTCGTGCCAAATTGTTTTACTTACGCGAACTTACCGGTAAGTCAGCCCGTATCCGCGAAAAAATCGTTAACAAAAAAGCACAATAATAATTTCTTTATTATATTTAAAAACCGGCTCAAGGCCGGTTTTTTATTTTTAAAACATTTTGTACGCAACGAATAAACTATTGAACTTTCAAACTATTAAACTTATATAGTTCATGGACTTTGGACGATTGAGTGATATTTCACAGGTTGATTTTTCATTGCCTGCAGATCATGCGGGAGTAATGAAAGTATTGGGTGGGAAAAGAACACCAAACCTGAAAGTATATATAGGCTGTCCTGTATGGTCTGACCCTGGCTTTGTTGGAAAAATTTATCCTGACAAGGCAAAGGAAAGCGATTACGTAAAATATTATTCCCAACAGTTTAACAGCATTGAATTAAACGCTACACATTATAAAATCCCCACCGAAAAAACGATCAATACCTGGATAAGCAAGGTGAACAAAGGATTTGTATTTTGCCCCAAAGTGCCACAGGTTATTAGTCACGCTACTGATATTAGTCAAATGACTGTAGTGATGAATGAGTTTACAAAGGCACTGGCTTATTTTAAAGAACACCTGGCTACATTATTTTTGCAGTTGTCTCCGCATTTCGACCCTTCAAAACTCCCTTTGTTATTGACATTTTTGGATCAACTCGCTGAAACGAACATCGCTATTGAGTTGCGTCATTCTGCCTGGTTTTCGGGGGCACAACAATTGAATGAGCTTTGTAATTATTTATATAAAAACGCCATGGGTCTTGTTATTACTGATGTTGCAGGAAGACGCGATGTGTTGCATCAACGGCTCACCAATAAAACAGCCTTCATTCGTTTTACCGCCAACAACCTGCATCCGAGCGATTACAAAAGGCTGGACGATTGGGCGCTTCGTTGTTCACAATGGATTGAAAAGGGACTCGAAAAACTTTACTTTTTTGTACACACACCTGATAAAAGCCTTACACCTGAATTAGCGCTATATTTTATTCAAAAAATTAATACCCTGACAGGCATGAAGTTAGAGGCACCCCGAATAAAAAACGAAGAAAAGCAAATAATTTTCTTTTAAAACACTTGTATTAATAAAAAGAGTTAGTATCTTTGCCCTCCCTAAAACGGGGAGTTCATTGAGAGGCGGGAGTAATTAGAGAGTGAGGATATTTTTTTAATAAAAAAGA
>JAHEYF010000123.1 GCA_023251755.1 Bacteroidota bacterium | reverse complement strand
AATAATTATTGACTGCGAAATAGTTTGCCCCATGAGCGGAAGCCGCAACTGGACAGATGTTCGCCAGTTCAACCTGATGTTTTCCACCTCCATGGGTTCGGTGAGCGAAGATGCCAATGTTATTTACCTTCGGCCCGAAACAGCCCAGGGTATTTTTGTGAATTACCTGAATGTGCAAAAAACAGGAAGGATGAAAATACCTTTTGGGATTGCCCAAACCGGTAAGGCTTTCCGTAACGAAATTGTAGCCCGCCAGTTTGTTTTCCGCATGCGCGAATTCGAGCAAATGGAAATGCAGTTTTTTGTAAGGCCGGGAACCGAAATGGAATGGTACGAACACTGGAAAGCGGCCCGTTTAAAATGGCACAAGGTATTGGGCATTGATGGAAACAAATACCGTTTTCACGACCTCATTAAATTAGCCCACTACGCCAATGCTGCCTGCGACATTGAATTTGAATTTCCATTCGGGTTTAAAGAACTGGAAGGTATTCACTCGCGCACCGACTTCGATTTAAAACAACACGAACAATTCAGCGGAAAAAAATTACAATATTTTGACCCTGAACTCAACCAGAGCTATGTACCTTATGTAGTAGAAACTTCGGTTGGTTTAGACCGGATGTTCCTGGCTGTTTTTTCTTCGGCCTATACCGAAGAAAAATTAGAAGGCGGTGATACCCGCACCGTATTAAACCTTCCTCCTCAACTGGCGCCTATAAAAGCAGCTATCTTTCCTTTGGTTAAAAAAGACGGTTTGCCTGAGCTGGCAGAAAAAATTATGGATAGCCTGAAGTTTGATCATAATATTATTTACGATGAAAAAGACACAGTGGGTAAACGTTACCGCAGGCAGGATGCCATTGGTACACCTTTCTGCATTACCGTTGATCACCAGAGCTTAGAAGACAATACCGTAACTATACGCAACCGCGACACCATGCAGCAGGAACGTGTGAGCATTGAAGCTCTCCCGAAACTGATGGATGAAAAAGTGAACATGAAATATTTATTGAAAAAGATGGAGGCACCAAGCCCTGTGGAAGTAAAATAAATTTTTGTTTTTGTGACTTAACCGGAATGATCGCATTATACCTGGGTGTCGCAACAAAACCGGATAAAACCTGAAAGGCTTAGCTTCTTGCACCAGTGAGACCTCTCAGGTTTGTCCCGGCACAATTAAAAACAACTACATTGACAAGGTTTAAGCCCAATACATGGATAGTTTTATGCACACTTGTTTTGGTATGTACGCACATTACCATAGCACAGGTTACCAATGGCAAAATTATTTACGAGCGTAAAACCAATTTGTACAAAAGGCTCAAGGGCCAATCGCGAGAATGGATAAAGGAAGCGGATAAAACAAAAACAGATGTTTTTGAATTGCTCTTTAATGATTCCCTTTCTGTTTTTAAACCCCAGGAATCTGAATTAAAAGAACAGATGAGCTGGGCAACGAATAAAAATACCGTCTACCAGAACTTCAATACCAAACGCAAATTTTCGATTAAAACAATATGGGGTGAAGCCTTGTTTATAGAAGACACCCTGAGCAAAAGAACCTGGAAGATAACCGATAGCCATCGAAAAATAAGCGGCTTTAATTGCCGCAAAGCAATATGGCAGGCCAACGACAGCACCCGGATATACGCCTGGTATTGTGATGAAATAATGGTAAGCAGCGGTCCCGAAAGTTTTAATGGTTTGCCCGGTTTAATACTGGGCCTTGCAACCGAAGACGGTGGTGTGATTTATTTTGCCAAACAAATTGAATTGACCAGACAGGATGTACAACAATTAGCCCCCGCCAAAACAAAAAATAAAATTTACACATTATCAGAACTACGGGCAAAATTACTGAAAGATAAATGGGGAAAAGAAATGATGAATGAAACCTTTGATATTTGGTAGGTTTTTTTAGTTTAAAAGTTTACAAGTTCAAAAGTTGGGCCTTCGGATATCGAAACGGTTTAGGGAACTATTAAACGAAAGAACGAATGAACAAAAAAACGAATAAACGAAAGAATGAGTAAAAAAAACAAAGCTCCTAAAGACATCGTATACTCAACCAACCCCGACTTTAAGTTTGAGTACGAGCAGGAAGAAAATGCCGATACATTGGCTCCGCAGCAACAAAATTTGCGGGTGTTTTTGGATCGCCTGGGAGGAGGAAAATTGCTGAGCCGGGTAAATGGTTTTGTTGGTAAAACAGAAGACCTGGAAGCCCTTGGCAAAATGCTGAAACAAAAATGTGGAGTAGGGGGTACAGTAAAAGAAGGAGAAATACTTATTCAAGGCGACCACCGCGAAAAAATTATTGACCTGCTCATCAAGGCCGGGTACAAGGTGAAGAAGGCGGGAGGATGAGAGTTTAGAGTCCAGAGCCTATAGTTTAGAGTCCAGAGTCTATAGCCTATAGTTTAAAAACAACTTATTAACCTTTAACCCCGGGTTCTAAACTCTAACCCCCAACTCTCAACTCTCTATAGATTTCCTTAAGATTCACCATTTAATATTGATTGATATATTAACGGAATAGAAGTGAAACATTCGCGCATCAATTTATTTTTAATTTTATTTTTTTCCTGCTTTCTTTCCTACGCCCAAAATACATACAGTCTCAGCGGAAGTATACTTGAAAAATCCTCTAAAGAACCCCTGGAATTTGTTACCATAGCCTTGTTCCGCTCAACCGACAGCGCGCTGGTAAATTCAGTTTACACAGCTAAAAACGGCGCTTATACCATCAACAATATTCCTGCGGGCAATTATTATTTAAAAACATATTTTATTGGTTTCAAAGACACCTGCACCGCTTTATTTAATATAAGTAAAGAAAAAGAAAATCTGACAATGGAACCCCTTGTTATCAGGGCAATGAACCATGTGTTGGGAGAAGTGGAAATAACCGCAGAAAAAGAATTGTACCAGGCCTCACTCGACCGGAAAATTTATAACGTAGAAAAAGACCTTCAAAGCAAATCGGGCTCGGCCAGCGATGTACTGCAAAATGTTCCTTCTGTGGCTGTAGATATTGACGGAGCAGTTAGTTTACGGGGCTCTTCCAACATCACTATTTTTATTAACGGCAAACCTTCTCCCTTAATGAAGGTAAGTGCTGCTGCTGCCCTGCAGGCCATTCCGGCCAATACCATTGAGCGGATTGAAATCATCACCAACCCTTCCGCTAAATATCGTTCCGACGGATCGGCTGGCATCATTAACCTGGTCCTTAAAAAAAACAATAAAAGCGGCTTCAACGGAACCTTAACAGCGAATGCCGGAAACGACGAGCGTTGCAATTCAACCATCAGCCTCAACTACAAGCCATCTAAACTTAACCTTTCGGGTACCTACGGTTTCCGGCAGGACTATAGAAATAAAAAAGCAAGCGATAACAGAATACAATACGATTCCAGCGGAAGTATTGTGAATGTATACAAACAAACAACCAACAACGAAGGCAGACCTCTATCGCACACCGCCGAGCTAAAAGCAGACTATGCCCCTGATAAAAGCAACGACCTCGGTCTCTCCTTTTCTTTGTTTCAGAAAAAAGTAACAAAAAAAGACCATGCACTTACCCTCCTGACCAATGCTGATGATTTGGTGCTTGACGACTTTGACCGAAACAACACAGACCCGGAGCTGGAAAACGAAAAAGAACTGAGCTTTAATTACGAACACAGGTTTAAAAAAGAAGACCACACATTTAATTTTGAATTGACACTGGCAGACTTATATGAAATGGAACAAAATCATTTTACAGAAACACACAGAAGCCCTTCCTTTTTATCGGGCCGTCAAAATATTTTTAATAAGGATGCCATGCGCCAGGCACAGGCCAATGCCGATTACACCCTGCCCATAAACGAAAATTCAGAATTGCAGGCCGGGTATTATATGGAATTGGTGCACCAGGACCTGGACTTTTTCGGGGAAACGTATTTGGCCAATACCGATAGCTGGAATACAAACAAAGCCGTAACAAACCGCTTTTTATTCGAACAACAAATACACGCTGCTTACCTTACCTATTCACAGAACATCGGGGACTTTACCTTAATGGGTGGTTTGCGGGCTGAGCAGGCCCATTTAAAATCCAACCTGCTCACACTCGATTCTGTTGTACCCCAGGATTACTTTAAATTATACCCCAGTTTACACGCGGCTTACGAAATTTCTGATAAACAGAAAGTACAACTGAGTTACAGCAAAAGGGTGAATCGTCCTGAGGGCGATCAGCTAAACCCTTTTCCCGAATACAAAAACACAAGAAACATCGATGCAGGCAACCCTTACCTGCAACCCGAACAAATCCATTCTTTTGAATTGGGCTACCAGGGCTCCGGAAATACTGTTTCCTTTTTTCCAACACTTTATTACCGTTATACAAGCGGAGCTTTTACCGAAATATCGCGTTACATCAACGACACCGTTTTTTTAACCTCGCATGCAAATATTTCCAACAACCAGTCTACAGGGCTTGAAATGGTACTCAGCGGAAAAATAAAAAAAATACTGAACCTGAATTTAAGCGGTAATGCATATTACAACCAGATCGATGCATCCAATTTGGGTTATGCCAATATCCGTTCGGCTTTTTTATGGACCACCAAATTGGCTGCAAATGCGAATATAACCAACACAATGGTGGTTCAGGTAAACACCAGTTATGTTTCGGCGCAACTCACCCCGCAGGGAAAAACCCTGCCTGTATTTGTGTTCAATGCAGGTATGTCCTGCGATTTGTTTAAGAAAAAAGCGGCCCTTTTATTAACCGTGTCAGATGTATTCAACACCCTTCGTTCGCAGAGCGAAATAAACAGCCCTGTGTTGTACCAAAAAACATTAAATAAACGTAAGTCGCAGATTGTTTATTTGGGCTTTACCTGGAGGTTTGGCCATACAAGCAAGCCGGTGAAGGAGAGTATGAAGTTTGATGAGAAGCTATAGTTCACAGTTCACAGTTCTTTGTTCTTAGTAGAGAACACCAAATTAGGGGCTTACCTGAACTATGAACTAAGAACTAAGAACTTCAAACTATTTCTGGCTTCATCCGTAAATTTCACATGATTGTTTTCTGCCCATAAAACAAAGCGTTCGATAAATTCCTGTTTTTTATTCTTTGATAATTTATCTAATTCAATCACCTGCACTTTTTTGTTTTCTTTCGTTAAAAAAAGCATATCGTAGCGGTATTCAACAGCTGTTATATGCCGCGCAAAAACTTTTGCATCACTTTCGAGGGCAAACAATATATAATTATTAAATAAAGAGATAAAATAATTCTTACGTGCAAGGCGGAAAAAAAACACACAAGCCTCGCCAAGCACCAATATTATAATTATACCTGAAAGTGCCTGCAAGCGGGTACCCATCACATACAAACCTATGGCAACACCTGTAAAAGCAAACAGCTTTAGGCCTTTCACTGCAATCATTCCGTTGGTGATGTAAGCAAAACGATCTTCGGGCAGGGTACTGGCCGAGTTGCGCTGCATATGGTCGGCAACAGCAAGGACTAAGTAGATTAAGCCCGTTGCAAATTGAAGGGTAATTGTTGCGTTAATGCCGACCCAACGGTAAAATACATTCAACAGGGTAAAAATCAGTAAAAACAATAAAGTTAAATTCTTTGCTAAGCCGTAGTTCATGGTTTGTTTTGGGGTCAATCGGAAAAATGCAAATTTAAGCAAAAAAGTGAGAGAGTGAGAAAGTAAGAAGGGGAGAGAGTAAGAAAGTAAGGAAGACACAGATTAGATAATTTCAGGCAGTTTTAAACAGCTTCTTAACACCTGCTCCGCTAATCGATAAAAGTAATATCTTTGAGCTTTGATGAGCTTTTTATATCCTGGTTTTCTCTACGGTCTTTTCGCGATAGCAATACCTGTTATCATTCACCTGTTTAATTTCCGCAGGTATAAAAAAGTATACTTCACCAACGTAAGTTTTTTAAAAGAAGTTAAACAGGAAAGCGAGTCCAAATCAAAACTTAAACATTTACTGATACTTGCCGCCCGTATACTGGCTGTGGCTTGTTTGGTACTGGCTTTTGCCCAGCCTTTTATTCCAAGCCAGGACAAGACCATAAAAAAGGGCGACAAAGCCATCAGTGTTTATATCGACAATTCCTTCAGCATGGAAACCATTAACAAACATGGTTTTCTGCTCGACAATGCCAGACAAAAAGCCAAAGAAATTGCCGCTGCCTTTAAACCCACAGATCGTTTTCAATTGCTCACCAACGATTTTGAAGGAAGGCACCAACGCCTGTTGAGCCGCGAAGAATTTATTGAAGCCATTGGCGAAATAAAAATCAGTCCCACTTTTCGCTCCCTGTCAGAGGTTTATAAACGCCAGAACGATGTATTGTCCACTTCCGGTTCGCGCGACAAAAAAATGTTTGTCATCAGCGATTTTCAACGCAACAACCTTGATGCCGGTGCCCTTAAAGCTGACAGCTCGGTTGCAACGGTTTTGATTCCATTGGTATCCAACAACACCGACAATGTATACATCGACACCTGCTGGTTCGAAACCCCCATTCAGCAAACAGGCATCAACCAAAAACTACATGTTACTATTGTTAACAATACAGATAAAACAATAGAAAGCGCTTCCCTCAAACTTTACATCAACGAACAACAAATTGCCCCTGCATCTTATTCCATTGATGCACAAAGTAAAACAGAAGTGCTTGTTTCTTTTTTGCTTAAACAGGATGGAATACAAAACTGCAGGCTCGAAATTGAAGATCATCCTGTAACCTTCGATGATAAATTATACTTCTCCTTTACCGTTAGCAACAGCATTCCTGCATTGGTTATACAGGGCGAACAAAGCAAGGCAACAGCTTATATGCGTTCCTTAATGCAACACGATTCCTTGTTTAAGTATACCGAGATGAATGAAAAGGCTGTGGATTATTCGCAGTTTCAGAAAAACAGCCTCATTGTACTGAATGAACTGACAAGTATAACTTCCGGTATGGAACAGGAGTTGAAAAAATTTGCAGAAAAAGGCGGAAGTATATTGTTTTTCCCTGCTCCTAAAGCCGATCTCAATTCCTACAACGTGTTTTTTACCCTGCTAAAAGCAAATACATTTTTACCCGAAGATTCGGTAGATACCAAAGCAGACAAAATAAATTTTGCACAGGGTTTGTATTCCGGTGTGTTTGAAAAACAAAGTGAAACGATGGACCTTCCCCGTGTGTTTTCACATTACCCCACCAACCCGCTTTCACACAGCAACGAGGAAATAATTGTAAAGTTATTGAACGGACATCCCTTTTTAAGTTTGTACCCGCTTGCAAAAGGAAAGCTTTACGTATGCACCTCTCCGCTGGAAGATAATTATTCCAGCTTTGCCCGCCACGCCCTGTTTGTGCCCACCATTATTAAAATAGCCATCAACAGCATGCAGGCCACTCCCATTTATTACAGTGTGGGGCGCAACGAAGCCATTGAAGTGAACCCGGTTTGGGGAAGCAATAAAGAAGAACCTTTGCACATTATTTCAACCGACAACAAACACGATTTTATTCCTGAAACACGCATTACCGAAAATGCCGCCATGCTTTATACCCAAAGCCAGACGAAAGAAGCCGGGAATTATTTTTTAACCGAAAACAAACAGCGCCTGAACGGCTTATCGTTTAACTTTGTACGCAAGGAATCCGATTTAAAATGTTATGCGCCTGAAGACTTAAAAAAAATGATAGAAGAAAAAAACTTAAAAACATTCAGCCTCATCGAGCCTTCTGAAAAAAGCCTGGCCAGTGGAATTTCAGAACTTTCGGGAGGAAAAAAATTATGGAAATTGTTTATACTTTTAACACTTGGTTTTTTGGCTATTGAAATACTTTTAATACGATTATTGAAATGAATATTCTGATAAAATCCGTTACCGTTATTGATCCCCATTCGGCACACAATGGAAAAAAAGTAGACCTCCTTGTTGAAAAAGGAATCATTACAGAAATAAAGGCATCAATAAAAGCCGATAAAAATTACAAAGTAATTGAAAGCTCCGATTTATGTGTATCTCCGGGCTGGCTCGATATGCAGGCCAATTTCCGCGATCCTGGATTTGAATATAAAGAAGATTTGCAAAGCGGGGCAAAAGCTGCGGCACAGGGCGGATTCACCGGTGTTTGTGTAATGCCCGGAACAAACCCACCCCTGCATTCCAAAACCCAAATTGATTACGTGCTCAACAAAACACGCAACAACTTAGTGGATGTATACCCCGTAGGTTGTATCAGCGACGGACACGAAGGAAAAGAATTAGCCGAGATGTACGATATGAAACAAAGCGGGGCCATTGCTTTCAGCGACGATAAAAAAGCGGTGAAAGATGCCGGCTTACTCGTTCGTGCCCTGCAATATTCATCCAACATCAACAGCTTTATAATAACCCATTGCGACGATAAAACCATTTCGCACGATGGTAAAATGCATGAAGGAGAAACCAGTACACGCATTGGTTTAAAAGGTATTCCGGCTTTGGCCGAAGAAATAATGGTGCAACGCAACCTGGCTATACTTGAATACACCGGTGGCAAATTACATTTCCCCACCATTTCTACCAAAGGAAGTGTGGAATTGATAAAACAGGCCAAGGCCAAAGGTTTACGGGTGAGTGCAGGTGTGGCGGCCCACAACTTATTGCTGGAAGATACCAGTTTGGCGGAGTTTGATACCCACTACAAAGTAAACCCTCCCCTGCGTGGCAAAGAAGACCTTGAAGCCCTGAAACGTGGCCTGTCCAATGGAACCATTGATGTAATTGTAAGCGATCATTCGCCCGAAGACATAGAAAACAAAGACCTTGAATTTGATTTTGCTGCAAGTGGAATCACTTCGCTCGAAACGGCTTATGCCAGTGCCAACACAGCCCTTACCAAATTATCCCGCGAAACGATAGTTGAAAAATTGGCCGTTCAGCCCCGGAAAATACTGGGAATTAAACTACCCCTGATTAAAGAAGGACAGGAAGCCAATCTGACTGTGTTTGATCCTTCCCTTAAATGGAAATTCGAAAACAAACACATTCAATCCAAATCGCGCAATACACCTTTTATAGGAAGCACCTTCACCGGTAAAGCCATTGCCGTACTCAACAACAAACAGGTTTATTTGTCGGTGTAAGTTTTAAGAACCAATTTCTGAGCTTTACTTTTTACTTACCAGCAGTTTGGTAACATTCACACATTCATTGTTGATGACCTTAATAAAATAGGAACCATTTGGAACCTGTTTAATATCTAATAAGGTCATGTTGCTATTGCTGGTTTTAGACAATATCAACTGACCGGAAAGAGTAAACATTTCAATGGTTTTTTGCCCGGGTAAAATGCCCAACTGCACATTCAATTCTTCATTGGCAGGATTGGGGTATACAGCAGCAGCATGAACAGCTTGTTCCCCGAAACCAATACCTGTACAGGCCTGAACGTTAACAAGTGAAACAGCGGTATCGGAGCAATTGTTGAAGTCTGTGCCGGTAACGGTATACGTAGTAGTTGCAACAGGGCTTACAGTAATCGAATCGTTTGTACTTCCCGTATTCCATAAATAAGAAATTGCACCGGAGCTTGTAATAGTTGCAGAAGCACCCATACAAATAGTGGTGGAGGTAGACACCACATCCGGCACCTGGTTTACTGTTACTGTTGTTGAAACCGGCAAACCATTTCCACTGCTGTTTCCGGCAACAAGTGTTATCGTATGCGTACCCGCATTTGTATAGGTGATGCTGGGGTTTTGCAAAACAGACGAAGCCGGGCTGGCCCCTGGCATGGCCCAGGCCCAGGTGGTGGGTGTATTACTCGAATTGTCTATCAGGTTAATACTTTGTCCGGTGCAAATGCCTGAACCGGGTACCGAAAAAGAACCTTCGGGTGTATTGCTCGTCACCAAATCATTGCGGGTGTACCATATTGGGGAAGTCCATACAACATCCCCATCGGCCTGGGTAATTTCTAAATAATAATAATACGTGCTGTTGTTGGCAATGCTATGTGTATACGTCACTGTAGCTGAATTGCTTGTTGTGTTTAATACAGTTGGCGCTGTTCCGCTACCTGGGACACCGTAATATATTTTTATTGACGATACCGCTTCTGCATCGGGATCGCTTATGTCTACATTTATTGTAGGAGAACCGGCATGCGTATAAATGCTTCCCATCGGCTGTGAAGCAATATTAAAGTCAACCTTTATATTCCAGTCGTCTGAACTGTAAAAACGCATTTTACGAAAGGCATGCATAATATTTGCACGTGTTAAGGACGGAGCCAGTACAACCAAACGCCCGGAAGTCTGCCTTCCAAAAACCGAATAATGTGTGTCGTGGTCTAAACCAATACCCACATGATAACCTTGCTTTAAAGCGTCCTTGTAGCGCGCTAAAAAACTGCTGGAGGAAGGATCTGAGTAAGTAGTATTGGTCGAGAATGCAGGCCCGCTTCTTGCAGCCATGCCAATAATTGCACTATCCGCAATTGCACTGCGTATTGTGGTAAATAAATTAGTATAGTCCGTAGTCTGCGGATGTGCCAGGTAAGCAAAGGCGCCCGGTTTTGCATTTATTTTTTTCCATAAACTGGCGTAATCATTTTGGGCCACATAGACATCGTAATCACCGGCATCCCACCCCGGTAGCGAATCGTAGCCGTATACCAGCACATGTCCGCCACCTGATATTACTCCCCATTCAAAACCGTACAGGGCTACAAAACTTCCATCCTGGTTGGCTGCATTGGCATCTGCAATGCCCTGGTGGAAATCCAACGGCGAGTTCATTCCCGCACTTTTATGGTTGTGCTCCGAAATGCCATAAAAATCAACCTGCTGCGAAGCCTTTGCGTAAGTATAGGCCTGCAGGGGAGTTGTCATCAATGAGGTCTGGCTGTCTTTATTACCATCCGAATAAGAAGTATGGCCGTGAATATTGCCATAATAATAATTGAATGTTTGGGAACTAAGTTCATAAAACCAACAAAACACAAGTACAGGAAGCAGGAAAAATTTAATATTCATAGGGATGAGGTGTGTCTTTGCAAATTTTTTCAATCAGTTCAAAACCCGACCCGGCTTAATTCAAAGCTTTCACTTAAAGAGATTGATGCTTGTATAATACTGCAATATTAAGGCAATGCTTTGAGATACCCAAACAAAATTGTTATATTGGTAGTATTTATAAATTAATCAACTTATTTTGGTTACAATACAAGCTTATTTGGTTAAATATATTGTAAAATGACTTTATATTGTCTTTGTGATCTTTTTAGTAAAAATAAATGACCTTTGAAGCAACCTGGCTAATTTTCCACCCCCTATTTATCAGTAAATTAGTTGCACTCCCCGAATTCGTCTTTTATTTCTGAAAAAATAATGGCATATTTGGATTACAATAAAAGATACCTGTGATGGCAGAAACTGCACTGAAAACCAATCCCTTAGTGAATTCAGAAATTCCGATAGAACTATTAAAAAAAGCATACAGCCTCATGTACACTGCAAAAAGCATGAGCGAATTGTTTGAAGCCAATAAAGAAATAACAGCCAAATACGTACACGCCACCTCGCGCGGGCACGAAGCCATTCAGCTGGCCCTGGGTTTACAATTGTTGCCCCAGGACTATTTAAGCGCCTATTACCGCGACGATAGTATTTTACTGGGAATTGGTTTACAACCCTACGATTTAATGCTGCAATTGCTGGCCAAACGCGAGGACCCCTTTTCGGGCGGAAGGACCTATTATTCACATCCCAGCCTGCGCCGCGATGATATGCCCAAGATACCGCATCAGTCAAGCGCAACCGGTATGCAGGCCATTCCTACCACCGGTGTGGCGATGGGCATGTGGTACCTCGAACAACTAACCAAACAAACAGATACAAACACTGTAAAACCCGTAACCGTTTGCTCCTTAGGCGATGCCTCCATAACTGAAGGCGAAGTAGCAGAAGCCTTTCAAATGGCTGTGCTTAAAAAGTTACCAATTCTGTATTTGATCCAGGACAATGAATGGGACATATCGGCCCATGCCCGCGAAATAAGAGTACAAGACGCAACAGAATACGCCAGGGGTTTTAAGGGCCTCGAAACGCGCACCATCGACGGAACTGATTTTACCCGCTCCTACAATACCATTCAGGAAGTACTGGAACTGATCCGTACCGAACGCAGACCTTTTTTAATACACGCCAAAGTACCGTTGTTAAATCACCATACCTCAGGCGTTCGTAAAGAATGGTACCGCGACGACCTGGAAGAAGCAGCCAGACGCGACCCATTGCCCCGCTTAAAAAATCAATTGATTATTGCTGGTGTTGAAGCCATAGAGCTCAAAAAGATAGAAGAAACTGCCCTTACAACTGTAAAAGAAGATTACGAACGTGCCCTGAAAGCGGAAGACCCCAGGCCGGAAGACCTGATGGACCATGTGTTTGCGCCGACCCCCGTTACCGAAGAAAAAGGAATGCGCTCACCTGCCGGAAAACAACCCACCGTAATGGTAGACAGTGCCCTGTTTGCCATACGTGAACTCATGTCGAAACACCCTGAGTGTTTGTTATACGGTCAAGACGTAGGCGCAAGGCTGGGAGGGGTGTTCAGGGAAGCTGCAACCC
>JAHEYF010000122.1 GCA_023251755.1 Bacteroidota bacterium | reverse complement strand
GGAGAAGTGAAATTGTTTGTTTCAAAAATTCGTATCACGGAAGTACACAGGGGGCTTTAAGTGTAATGGGCAGCGAGGATTTTAAAAACGCTTTCCGCCCTTTATTGCCCGATGTGCGTATACTCGACTTTAACAACGAAGATCAATTACAACAAATCACCAGACAAACAGCCTGTGTTATTGTTGAGCCGATTCAGGGCGAGGCGGGAATTATACCTGGTACTATCAATTTTATTGAGAAGCTGAGAAAGACTTGCGATGAACAGGGAGTAGTATTAATATTTGATGAAATACAAAGTGGTTTCGGAAGAACAGGGACGATGTTTGCCTTTGAGCAATATGCTGTTGTGCCGGATATATTGTTGTTGGCTAAAGGAAT
Source organism: Bacteroidota bacterium (assembly GCA_023251755.1). Taxonomy (GTDB): domain Bacteria; phylum Bacteroidota; class Bacteroidia; order B-17B0; family Aurantibacillaceae; genus JAHEYF01. The sequence goes on along the minus strand of JAHEYF010000122.1, from coordinate 12,389 downwards.
GGGAGGAGGAATGCCTATTGGCGCTTTCATTTCTTCCCAGCAAATGATGAGTGCTTTGACCAACAACCCAATGCTCGGTCACATCACTACTTTTGGCGGACACCCTGTAAGCTGCGCCGCTGCTCAGGCCTGCCTGGATGTTATAAACAAAGAAGGCCTGCATAAAAAAGCGCTGACCATTGAAAAAACAATCCGCGAAAAATTAATCCATCCTAAAATAAAAACCATCAGGGGCAAAGGCGCTATGCTGGCCATTGAATTGGGCGACGCCGATTTGAATTTAAAAGTAATTACTTCCTGTATTGCAAAAGGACTGATTACAGATTGGTTTTTGTTTTGCCCCACCGCTATGCGCATTGCACCCCCTTTAATTATCACCGAAGAAGAACTGAACAGATCCTGTGAAATAATATTGGAGAGTCTTAATCTATCGTAACAATACCTTATTTGTCAATTGGCTTTAACAGAATAGCCTGACCGCCGCCTGCCGCCATTTGTATACGATGAGAAGCTGAAGCTTCAACAGTTTTTGTATCAATGCTATAGGTATCCGGACTGGTTTCCCAATGAGTATTATCTGCATCCCGGAAAATAATCATTTCGTATTTTGTCCTTTTGTCAAGGAAATTAAGCGATATGTTTATAGTCCTTGCAGTTTCATTGCTTAAGGCTCCAATCACCCAGTTATTACCTGTACGACGCGCTGTAACAATGTATTCGCCAATTGCAGCGTCCAATACTTTTGTCTCATCATAATTAACAGAGGTTTGTTCTATGAATTGAAATGCAGGATGGCCCTCATAGTTTTCAATAAGATCGGCAGCCATTTGCATAGGGCTGTACAGTACTACAAACAGGCCCAACTGGTGGGCAAGGGTGGAGTGTACCCGCACCTGCATACCTTGTTTTTCCTGTCCGTTCCATTTTACATAAGTTTTTCGGTTTTTATAAAGCAGGTCAAAAATGCCGGGCGTATAATCCATAGGCCCTGCAAGCCCTCTGGTAAAGGGAAGTAGCGCGGTGTGCGAGGGTTTGTTTCCATCGCTCCAGGCTTCCCATTCCATTCCCCGCACGCCTTCACCAGTCATCAGGTTGGGCCAGGTTCGGCAAAGGCCTGTAGGTTTTACCGTTTCATGAACATCCATCATAAGATCGTAACGGGCTGCTGTTTCTATGGCCTTCTGGTAATGGTTAACCATGTATTGCCCAAAGTGGTGTTCGCCTGCTGGTCTGATTCCACCGGCATATCCGGTTTTTACGGCATGTATGCCATATTGTTTACAAAGGGCAAATGCCTTCTCCATGGTTTGCTCATAACAAGGAATGTCGCCTCCGGTTTCGTGGTGGCCAATTAAAGTTACCCCGTTCTGACGGGCATATTCTGCAACCTGTTTTAAATTAAAATCAGAAGCAGACGTAACCTGGTCAAAGGCAGAGTCTTTTCCCCATTTGTCCCAGCCCTTGTTCCAGCCCTCAATCACCACTCCGTCTATGTGGTGTTTTTTTGCAAAGTCAATGTAACGCAAGGCATTTTCAGTATTAGCCATGTGCCTTGCCCCTTCGTTCCAGGTATGGGTGCCCAGGTGCATGCCCCACCAGATACCAATGTATTTTAAAGGTTTGATCCAAGAGGAATTTTCAATTTTTGAAGGGGCATTCAGGTTGAGGAGAATATTCGATTCAATCAAACCACCCGGGTGATCACTGATGGTAATAACCCTCCAGGGAGTTTGCAGGGAATCGTTTACTTTTACACATTCCCCATCCGCCCAGGGAACAAGGTCGGTATGGTAAACAGCAATGCCTGATGAATCCTGTTTCAGGGTCATGGCTGGGTAATTGATTAAAGCCGCCTCGTGTATACTCATGTAAATCCCTTCTTTCGTTTTCATGGTTATGGGAGTATTTACCCAATGCGCTTCTTTTTGTTTTGTTTTTTGAAACAGCTGTTCCTGTGTATTGTAATCGGCCATGGCCCACCAGGTGTCATTATCAGGGCTTAAAGCAAAACCACTCAGTTCTTTTGTGATGGCATATTTTGTAAGTGATTTTTGTATGGGCAATTCATATCTAAACGCAATACCATCATTAAATACCCTGAAGATAACTCGTATTCTTCGTTTCAGGTTTGTTTTTTCTTCGGCCTCGCAAACCAACTGTCTGTAATGATTTTTGACGGTTTTGAATTGCCCCCAGGGCTGATTCCAGGTTTCGTTGTTTTCAGTTGTTTTAATTTCTGTAATGATTAAGCCGGCTTGTAATTTCTCCTGGTTCTTTATTTCAAAACCCAAAGCAGAAGGAGAAATGAGACTTATATATTTCTTGTCTTTATAAGAAACAGAATAATACAATTCTCCGCTTGCATTGAGGTTTAAGTCAAGATTAACTTTTCCATCAGGAGAAGATATAGATTGCTTTGTAGTTGATGTGCAGCCTGAAACAATAATCAGTACACTAAAAATCAGGTAGTGGAATTTATTCATGAGGTGTTAAAATTAGGGGCTTACAAAAATTAAAAGATAAGTCTCTCACCTCATTATTCTTTATACAACAACTTTAAATACTGCTCGTCTTTGCGGTAAATGTCAATGTAATTGTGCAATCCCAATGAGTCGGCAAGGCTCGTATAATACTTTACATAAATAGGAAATTTACCTTTTATTAGAATTTTTCTTTGCTCGGGTGTTGCAAAATAGGCGTCGAGGGTATCGTAAGGCAATTTTAAGGTATCGTCGCGGATTAAGAAGCGGGCCACTTCCATGTACTTTTCCAGGCGCATACAACCATGGCTTTGAAAGCGGTAAAAGGTTTTAAAATATTTTTTACTGTTGGTGTCGTGCAGGTAAACCCCGTATTTATTATTGAAATTAAACTTTACCACACCGAGGCTGTTTTCATCACCAATGCGTTGCCTGAATTTAAAAGGAAGATGGTCTTTGTTGTACTTTTTCCACTTAATGGTTTTCGGATCAATCACTCTTCCTTTTGCACCAATGACTTCAAAGTTTTTACGGCGCAGGTAAGATGTGTCGCGTTGCACAGCCGGTAAAATTTCTTTTGAAGCAATGCTGAAAGGTACATTCCAGTAAGGATAAATTAGCATGTAATTGATTTTGCTTTTCAGGGTAGGAGTTTGTGTTTCGGGTTTACCCACCACTACATTCGATTGTAATACAACAGTGTCTTCTTCGTAAACTGTAAGTTGTGCAGAGGGAATGTTGATCCAGAAATATGCCTTTGGAAACTCCTTTGGCTCCCAGCGCCAGCGTTCCAGGGCCATTTCCATTTGTTGTATGATCCTTTCTTTGGAATAAGACAAAGCCTGTTTGGTGTATTTTCCTAATTTCCCATCCGTTTCGAGGTTAAAGTCCAATTGAAATGACTTGATGGCTTTGGATAATTTGATGCTGTCGTTGCCACTAACAGTGCTGTCGTAATCACCGGTAATCAATAAACGTTCTTTTAATTGTTGTTTTAATAAAGTATCGTTGTTGTTGTAAAAGGAAACAGAATCCCAGTTGAGTTGTTCAGTTTCATTCAAAAATTTCCTGAATTCTTTTTTCAAAAAAACATAGCCTTCATGCTTGGGTTCAAGGGAATCCAAGGCTTTACGGATTTGTTTGCTTTGCAGTCCCCAGTTTAAAACAGCCACCCAGTTCGAATCTAATTTTTTAGGGTTCCATTCCAATAAAAGGCTGTCGGGGTAAAAGCGACCTTTATTTAAATGAGCGCCAAACCTGAAATATGCATCACTTAACAAAAGGTCTGACTGGGCCAGGGCATAAGCATCGTAGGTGCTGTCTTTTGAATCATATAAAATAGTTTTTAAAGTATTCAACTTTGCGGCGTGGTAATCGTTGGGAATTAAACCATAATAGCGGGCTTCTTTAATAATACTAAACAGGGTATCTCCAAGCTCGTTGTATTTTCCGTTATCAGTAAACAAAGCTTTATATTCTTTATCATACAAAGGCCATATATAGCGCAGGGTGTATAAGCTATCGTGTTTAACCACCAGTACACTGTCGTTTAGCTTATTCGACAGGATCTCTTCAATTTCTTCCGAAGTAATTTTATTGACGTCTTGTTTTTTTTTGACCACTACTTTTTTATCCTCGTTGTGGTTTTGTGAACATGAGCTGATAATAAAAAACAATAAGAACAGGCTACTTCGTAGCAGGTAGCAGGTACATGGTATCAGGTTTCGCTGGTTGAACATCGTATGTTGTATATTTTAAGCTGTATGCTGTACCTTGTATTTTGTACCCTGACTGAGTACAGCGTACAATGTCCGCATTAGTATATTCGTACAAATTCGTATTCGTAGATTCGACCTTTAACTAACAAATAAACGAATAAACAATTGAACAAATAGACTAAACGGCTGGTAAGACCTTTGCCCTGCATTCTCCAAATCCAATACGTACCCCATCTTTGCTGCAATGCCCCTTAATAATAACGGTGTCATTATCATTAATAAACTTACGTTCGCTTCCGTCTTTTAATGTAATGGGTTTTGTTCCCCTCCAGGTCAGTTCCAGCATCGATCCGTACTCATGTGGCTGAGGGCCGCTGATGGTACCTGAAGCCAGCATATCGCCCACGTTCATGTTGCAACCGTTTACCGTGTGATGGGCCAATTGTTGTTCCATGGTCCAGTACATGTATTTATAATTACTGGCACATATTTGTGTGACCTCGCTGTTTTCGGGTTGAATGTATACTTCCAAACTGATGTCAATATTTTTATCGCCGGTATACTCTAAATAGGGCAATACCTTTGGGTTTTGTTCGTAGCCTTTAACACGGAAAGGCTCCAGTGCATCTAAGGTAACAAGCCAGGGCGATACGGTTGAAGCAAAGTTTTTAGCGAGGAAAGGTCCTAAGGGTACATACTCCCAGGTTTGCATATCGCGGGCGCTCCAGTCGTTAAACAACAACATCCCAAAAATATAGTCGTCTGCTTTTTCGGTGGAAATGCTTTCTCCCATTTGTGTGCTTTTACCAATAATAAAAGCCATTTCCAATTCTATATCGAGCAGTTTGCAGGGCCCAAACACAGGTAGTTCTGCATCAGCAGGTTTAGTTTGTCCTTTTGGCCTGTGAAAGCTATGGCCTGAAACACAGATAGAACTTGCCCTTCCGTGATAACCTACCGGTAAATGTTTCCAGTTCGGAAGCAATGCATTTTCAGGGTCCCGGATCATTTTCCCCATATTGGTGGCGTGATCAATACTCGAGAAAAAATCGGTGTAATCGCCCACCTTAATGGGCATCAGCATATCCACATCGGCCTGGCGTTTAAATACGCCGGCATATTGTGTTTTGTTGTTTTGCAATTCAGTGTTGTTTTCATTCAATAAATCCGAAATACGTCGCCTTACAGCACGGGTCGTTTCTTTTCCCAGTGCAATAAAATCATTCAGGTGTTCGGCATTAAAAATATCCTGTTTAATGTTTAAAGCATTAAAATAACCCAGTACCGACAAGGCATACAGGTCAATTACCTTGTCACCAATGGCACTGCATACGTGGTGCTTTACAATATTATCGGAATATATTCCAAAAGGAATGTTTTGAATCGGGAAGTCAGAAGTTGAATCAACATTGATCCATGATTTTAATGAAGGGTGATTAGCGCTTATTTCCATAATACTACTTTAGTCCGTTTATTTGATTAAATTTCCACTGGTACGTATTAACTTTTTTTAACACGGGCAGTTGATTAGTTTAGCTGTAAATTTAATCATTTAGTTCCCACTTATGATAAAAAAAATATTCTGTCTTCTCTCTTTTTTTATTTTTATCAGTACGGTTGTTTTTGCAGACAATCAGCCTAAATCCATTAAGGCCACCCGCATTGAAGCGGCCCCAAAAATAGACGGGCAATTGGATGAAGCCTGCTGGGAAAAAGCGGAGTTGGCCAATGATTTTATTCAACGTGATTTGCATCCTGGTTTACCTTCCGAACAAAAAGCTGAAGTTAAAATAGTGTACGACGACAATGCAATTTATGTGGGGGCCATGTTGTACGATTCAAACCCGGATAGTGTATTGAGGGAATTGAGTACCCGCGACAATGAAGCCAATGCCGATTTATTCGGAATTTTTTTTGATACCTACAACGATGATATCAATGCTTTCGGTTTTTTTGTAACCGCTGCGGGTACGCAGATTGATGCGCGTTACAGCAGCGAAGGGCAGGATTTTGACTGGAACGCAGTGTGGATGAGTTCGGTAAAGATTAATGATAAAGGCTGGGTGATAGAAATGAAAATCCCTTATTCGGCTTTGCGTTTTACAGAAAAAGAAGAGCAGGTGTGGGGCTTCAATATTCTTCGTAAGATACGCCGCTTTCGTGAAAATTCTTTCTGGAACCCCATCGACCCTAAAATTAATGCATTGGTGCGCCAGTTCGGCGATTTAAAAGGATTAAAAAATATAAAACCACCTGTGCGTTTGTCTTTTACTCCATACCTTGCCGGTATGTTCAACCATTACCCGTATAATGAAGAAGGAGTAAAAAATCTTACCTATACGGCCAGTGGCGGCATGGATGTGAAGTACGGTGTGTCGGATGCGTTTACCTTAGACATGACCTTGGTTCCGGATTTCAGCCAGGTGCAATCCGATAACCAGGTCTTGAACCTCGGCCCTTTTGAAGTGCAATACCAGGAACGCCGTCCGTTTTTTACCGAAGGAACAGAATTGTTTAACAAGGGTGGTTTGTTTTATTCGCGCAGGGTAGGGGGCCTGCCCATTGATTATTACAAAGTAAGCAGCCAGTTAAAAGACGGAGAAAAAATTTATAAAAACCCCGGCCAGTCGCAGTTGTTAAATGCCACCAAACTTTCGGGGCGGACAGAAAGTAAATTGGGTGTTGGATTGTTTAATGCGGTGGCGGGCAATACTTACGCAACAGTGAAAGATACATTGGGCAATACCCGTAAAATTTTAACATCGCCTTCTACCAATTACAATATACTGGTATTGGACCAGGCTTTAAAAAACAATTCATACGTCACCCTTATCAACACCAATGTTACCCGCGAAGGGCATTATTACGATGCTAATGTTACCGGTTCCCTGTTCAGGTTCAACGATAAAAGCAACACCTACACTGTAGGAGGCTTTGCGGCCATGAGCAATCAGTTGTTCCCTGATAGCATCAAACCTTACAGTGGTTACAGCTACAAATTGGATTTCGGAAAATCGGGCGGAAATTTTAAATGGAACGCTTACGGTTCCATGAACACAGATCGCTTTAACCCGAATGATCTTGGGCTTCAGTTCATGAGCAACAATATGGAAACCGGCTTAAGCCTGAATTACAACATCTACACCCCTTTCTGGAAATTAAATAATTTTTACAGCAATGTGAATATTGCCTATTCCAGAATGTACAACCCCTCTGCTTTCTGGAATTTTGGTATCTATGGCAACATGGTTTCAACCTTTAAGAAAAGGTTTTTAACTACAGGGTTGTTTTTTGGACTTGAGCCTGTAATTACTTATGATTATTACGAACCCCGCATCGCAGGAAAATTTTACACCTATCCCAAAAATTACAACATTGGAGGTTTCATTTCCAGCGATTACCGAAAACCTTTTGCTCTGGATGTGAACCTTGGTTACCGGACATTTGAAGAGAATGAAAGGATGTACCTCGATATGAGTGTATCGCCCCGTTACCGGGTCAACAACAGACTTTCGTTTGTGTATGAAATAGGTCGTTTTTTAAAGGTGGATGATATAGGTTTTGTGCATTACAATGATAATGCAGACACCATTACTTTCGGAAGAAGAAACATGGAAACGGTGAGCAATACTTTTTCGAGTATTTATAAATTTACAAACAGGATGTCGCTCTCTTTCCGTATGCGGCATTACTGGTCGAAGGCTTTGTACAGGCAATATTACCAGTTGGGAAATGATGGTTCCCTGAATCAGTACGCGGCTTACCCGAACGACCACAACGTGAACTTTAATGCCTTTAACATCGATATGGTTTTTTACTGGCAATTTGCCCCGGGCAGCGAATTAAATATTGTGTGGAAAGATGCGGTACTAAAAAGGGATGGTTTAGTGAATACAGAATACTTTAATAATTTTCAAAACTCCCTGAACGCTTCACAAAACAATACTATATCGATCAAGGTTTTGTATTACATCGATTACTTAACGTTGAAAAGGGCTTTTAAGGCCGTTTAATCGTTTGCTCGTTCACTTGTTTATTCGTTTCTCGTTTTAAACTAAGAGCATCCCGAACGAATAAACGAAGGAACTTTTAAACGAATGAACCAAATAACTAAATAACATTGATTTGTTTAAAACTACCTCCCCCTCTTAGTAAGCCGCCCCTCTCAATTTTGTAAACTTGAATACCAATTTTTACGGGTATTGATATGATTTTTTTCAGAAAGCATTTTGTTGTTGTTTTAGCGGGGCTTGTTGGGCTTAGCTTCTTTTCAAATTGTGGAAATAAACATAAAAAAAAGGATCCCCGTACTGTTTTTCGTTACAACGAAATGGCCAGTGTTTCTTCCCTTGACCCAGCAGTAGCGACTAATTTCGAAAACATCTGGGCGGTTAACCAATTGTACAACGGATTGGTTCAAATGAATGATTCATTAAAGGTATTGCCCTGTATCGCTAAAAAATGGAGCATCAGTGAAGATGGTTTGATCTATACATTCACTTTGCGTAAGGATGTTTATTTTCATGATAATGAACTATTTAAAAATGGAAAGGGCAGACAGGTAACAGCCAGGGATTTTGTATTTAGTTTTAACCGTTTGTTTGATTCAAAGGTGTCAAGTGCAATGTCCCTGCTCGATAATGTAAACAGGGCTATTCCGGGGACTAAAAATGGTTTCGAAGCTAAGAACGACAGCACTTTTGTTGTTTATATGAAAGAGGCCTTCAGTCCTTTTATTGGAATACTGACTATGAAATTTTTCTCTGTAGTGGCCAGAGAAGCGGTAGAAAAATACGGGGAAGATTTTCGCAGGAACCCAATTGGTACAGGCCCGTTCAAATTCAAATTCTGGGAAGAAGGCAATCAATTGGTCTTAATAAAAAACAAAAATTATTTTGAGTTTGATGGCACCTACAGGTTGCCATACTTAGACGCTGTTGCCGTGTCTTTTATTAAAGACAAAGAAACGGCCTTTATGCAATTTATAAAAGGTGATGTGGATATGCTTTCGGGAATGGATGCTTTTAATCCTACCGAGGTATTGGATGAAGAAGGAAAATTAAAACCATTTTATAAAAACAAATTCAAATTGCAATCGCAGCCTTATTTAAAAACAGATTATTTTGGGATACTCATTGATGAAAACATAGACTTCGTAAAAAACAGTCCTTTAAAAAACAAAGCTTTGCGCAAGGCCATCAATTATGCTTTCGACCGGGTGAAATTGGTGAAGTATTTCCGTAACAACACCGGCGTCCCTGCTACCGCTGGTTTTATACCCAGTGGTTTACCGGCTTACAATCCCAAAAAAGTAATCGGCTATACTTACAATCCCGATAAAGTAAAAGAAATGCTCGTAGAAGCCGGTTACCCCGATGGAAAAGGTTTGCCGGAAATAACCCTGCATTCAACCGCTAATTATGTTGAAGTACTGGAATTTTTTCAATCGCAGCTGGCCGAAAATGGAATCAAAATAAAAATCAGCATCGATAACGATGTGGAATTGAAAAAAGCAGTCGCCAACAACAACCTCACTTTCTTCAAAAAATCCTGGATTTGTGATTACGCCGATGAAGAAAATTTTATGAGTTTGTTTTATTCAAAAAACTTTTCCCCAAAAGGCTTTAACTATACCCATTACAGCAATCCCGATTTTGATAAATTATATGAGCAGGCAAAAACTGAACAGAACGATTCCATTCGCATTGACCTTTATCAGCGCATGGATCAAATGGTAATGGACGACGCACCTATAATTCCTATTTATTACGACCAGGTCATACGTATAGTTGGCAATAACATCAGCAACCTGGGTACCAATTCCATGAACCTGCTCAACCTCAAACGGGTGAAAAAACAAAATGTACTAAAATAATTTCACTGTTTTGTTTACCTTTAAGCGTGTTTATGAATCTAATGTTGAGTTAAAAGTTTAAAGTCAAAAGTTAAAAGCCAAGAGCCAAAAGCGCGATAGCGATTAAATTCTCTGGCTTATACATAAATGGTGTTAAGTTAAAAGTCAAAACGATTTCGCTTATGTAAAACCCCTTATGGCTTATTTTTTATTGCTTATGGCTTTTCCGTTGTTAAGTTAAAAGTTAAAAGGTTCAAATCGCGGTTAGCCCAATGTTTACTAAAATCTCAATGCGTCATTATAAACTTAACTTAGCGCTAAAAACTTATATAGTTTGTGTCTTTTCAGTCTTCCTTTTGTTGGCCTGTACCAAAAAACAAAACGAAGAAGCGCCAGATATTGGTTCGGATTATTTTCCCGGCACAAAGGGTAGTTACATTGTATACGATGTAGACTCTACAGCCTATACAGCTTTGCCCGTGGACACCATTCACGCAAAATTCCTGATAAAAGAAATGATTGACAGTGTGTTTGCAGACAACCAGGGCAGGCCGACGTTGAAGATTGTACGTTACAAAAAAACATATTCCCCAACCATCCCTTACAGTCAAATGAGTTGGGAAATACAGGACGTTTGGGCGGCCAACAAAACAGTTTCAACGGCTGAAGTGGTTGAAGAAAACACCCGGTTTATAAAGCTTATTTTCCCCGTAAAAAGTGGTAAAACCTGGAATGGAAATGCACAAAACACAATAGGTGAGTGGAATTATAAATATGAAAATGTGGATGAAGCACTAACAATAAATAACCTCAGTTTCGACAAGACATTGGTGGTGAACCAAAAATACTACCCAACCCTTATCAGCTACCAGCGGTATACCGAAAAATACGCCAAAGGGGTGGGGATGATTTACCGGGAAATTACCGACGTTAAATCGAACACCATTACCATGGCCCCCATACTCAGCCGCATAGAGGAAGGCATTGTGTATAAAATGAATGTTATAGACTATTACATCGCTCCTTAAAGAAAATTTAGGTGTTTTTCTCAAAACACAATAAAATACTTAAATTGCAGGAATTCATTGATAAAGCATAACACCATGAAATAATCATCATTCCCCAAAACATACACAAATGATGAGGGCAAATGTGTGGTACACATTTGAGCCAGGTTGTGTGTAAGCTGGTAAATCATTTGGCAAAAATTTAAAACCACAATCAACAAATGAAAACATTTATTACTCTTACCTGCGTCTTATTTTCTTTTATATCAGCACTTCATGCGCAAAGCACCAGCAAGTACTGGGTTCAACTCAGCGATAAAAACAATTCGCCTTACAATATTTCCAATCCCTCCGCTTTTCTCAGCAGCCGGGCCATTAGCAGGCGGGCCATACAGGGAATTGCAATTGACGCAGCCGATATTCCGGTGAACACAAGTTATATCACCCAGATACAAAATGCCGGAGCAACAGTACTGGTAACTTCGCGCTGGTTAAATGCGGTGGTTATACAAACAACCAGTTCAACGGTATTAAATGATGTGAATGCGCTTCCTTTTGTTTTAGGTACGCAGCCTGTGGCCTTTTATAAAAGAGCAAACAATATTACTGAAGACAATATAAGCCCTCTTAATGGAAGCCAGGAAAAAATGCATTCAACAAACGATGTATACAGTTATGGCAATTCCCAGAATCAAATTGCCATGCTCAACGGTATTTGTATGCACAACCAGGGTTACGATGGAAAAAACATGGTGATTAGTATTTTAGACGCAGGCTTTTTTCATGCCAATACCCTTGATGTCTTTGACAGCCTTTGGGCGAACAACCAGATTTTGGGTACACGCGATTTTGTAAGTGGCGATACTTTGGTGTTTGATAATGATACACACGGCTCCAGTGTTTTGTCCTGTATAGGCGGAAATGTACCCGGGCAATTAATTGGTACGGCGCCTAAAGCAAAGTTTTGGTTGTTGCGCACCGAAGAAGGGGCTACAGAACTAATTATAGAAGAAGACAACTGGGTGCACGGGGCTGAGTTCGCAGACAGTGTTGGAGCCGATGTTATCAATTCTTCTTTGGGCTACAGCACTTTTGATATTCCTTCGCAGGATCATACGTATGCAGACTTAAACGGAAAAACATCCAATGCCAGTATAGCGGCAACCATGGCTGCCCGCAAGGGAATGATAGTATGCAACAGCGCAGGCAATGAAGGATCGAGCCCCTGGCACTATATAAGTATACCTGCTGATGCGGATAGTATTTTAACAGTTGGTGCGGTAGACGCCTCACAATCAATAGCCGGTTTTAGCTCCGTTGGGCCAACATC
>JAHEYF010000121.1 GCA_023251755.1 Bacteroidota bacterium | reverse complement strand
CACAGGCTGTACACAACCACGTTATTGTTGCTTATATACCTACCGGCGTTTCTCCAATAGGTATTGTATTCAACCCCGTCAACAATTTAATTTACGCCGCCAATCAAATCAGCGGTACTGTTACTGTTATTGATGCCAACAACACTGTTGTCAACACCATACAATTAGTGCCTTCCTTCCCCGGCTTTTGTTCGCCGGTATCGCTTTGCGTAAACACAAATATCGCCAGCACAGGCTACGGCCATGTATACGTAGCCTGCTCGGTGGCCAACAAAGTAGATGTAATTAATTTAAGTTTTCATGTAGTGGCCAGTATTATGGTTGGTTTGCGCCCCATGTCGGTAGCTTACAACCCGGTGAACAACCGTGTGTATGCAGTTAACTTAGTGAGCAATAACCTGAGTATTATTGATCCTGAGATCAATGCAACTATCCCCGGCCCTCCACTCGATGTTTTCGGAAACCCTATCGCTGTAGGTATTCACCCGGTGAATGGAGAAGTGTATGTAGCACAATCTTTATTCAACAGCGTTATTGTATTCAATAGTGGCCATGCTTTTATCAGCAGCATTCCGGGTACAGGCGTTTATCCCATTGATATAAGTTTTAACCCGGCAAATTTAAGTATGTATGTTACAGCTTATGCCAGCAATAGTATTTGCCAGATTGACCCGGTTTTATACACCATCCTTACTACTATACCGGTTGGCACTAAACCCACCCATAGTTTTTTTAATTCAGTGAACAGCTTTTTGTATGTACTCAATGCAAGCATCGGAACAATCAGCATCATCAAAGCAGACAATAGTATAGAGTACACCTACAATGTGGGTATACACAGTACAGGGGGCGACTTTAACAGCAGCAATGGCTTGATTTATATTTCAGACCCTGCACACAACCAGGTGGTGGCCATTAGTTATGCAGGCTTAACAATTAGCGACGACTACAACGAAATAAAAGCCGATTTGCAATACAACATTGCCCTTGTGCAACACAGCCGTTTTATTGTTACCGGAGCGGAACGCATACATTCCTTCCGATTGAACCGTTTTAATATGTACGGTAAACTTTCCCGCAAAGCTCTTTCAATGGAATCATACACAAGCCCTCAAAGCGGGATCAATGTTGTTGAAATGGCCGGACTCGCAGGAACCATCATCGACGGAAAAATGAACTGGACATTTAAACTTCCTGCCTTGCATACGGTAAGTATACTGGTTTGGATACGGTACTTCAGGCTAAGAGACCTGTTGGATAGTTCTTAGTTCTCTTTAGTTCTTAGTTCGTTGTTCATAGTTCTTAGTGTTGGAGTGTTGAATTGCACGATTGAGCATAGAACGATGAACGAATGAACGTAGGTGATCTAAAATCTCAATACTAAAATCTCAATACTAAGATCTAAATAAGATGAAATCAATATTAATACTTGCGGCAGGAATATGGATAGGGCAAAAAGTCTTTGTAGCCCTGGCCGAAAAACAATCAAAGGAAAAAGAGGATGGCCTTAAAAAGAGGCTCGAAGAGTTTTTAAAAGAAAAATTCCCGGAGCTGTCCTCACCTGAATTAAAAGAACAAATCGCCTCCCTGATAAAAGTACCCCTTAAATAATTTGCCTAATGTCTGTAGTCATACAAGATATCATCATCCCTGAATCTTCTTCCGAATGCCCGGAGTGGACAGCCTATTTTAAAAAATTAGAAGACCGGTTCGGGGAAGAAAACGCAAGGCTTGTATGGCTCAAAACCTGGCAGGTCAATGGGTCTACATCCTGTACTACAAAGCCGGAGTTCTTAGTCTTTTTAAAAAAGCACAACATCGATGTGTCCAATGTAGCCACCAAGGCCATTGCAGATATTTCAGAGATCGGTGGCAATATTATGGGCCTGGGTAAAAACATCACCAAAATTTTATCCATTGGCATTCCTGTAACACTGGGACTTGTGGTCCTTATCATTTTGTATTTCATCTTTAAAACAGCCAAATCCGTTGATGTAAAAGACATCGCCAATCTTACACCCGAAGGCAGAATTGCAACTATGATAAAATAAAATGGACACAAAGGATAAATTGAAAATAACAGGGGCTGCTTGTACTGCATTATTGGTAGGCACTGTGGTGTATAACGTAAAGAAAAAACACCGGAACAGGGATGCCGCTTTGTTTTTTTCTGAACTCGAAAGAAACATTGCCCCGGCTGGTGTTGGCATTATTGAAAGTGATGCTTTCAATATGTATTACTGGCAGAGCCTGATGAACAAATTAAAGAAATCCTATTACCTCCTCAAACAAAAAGAGGCCGAAGCTTTTGTAAAAAAAATAAGCGATGCCTGGGGTGTTTTTAATGACGACGAGGACGCCATCTATGGAGTCTTCCGCGCTTTGAAAGACCAGGTGCAGGTGTCGCAGGTGAGTTACTGGTATTACCAGAAAACAAAAATCAACCTCATAGATGAACTACGCTCCAGACTGGGCAAAGAAGAAATCGCAGAAATCGTAAAAATAGCAGGCAAACTGCCTCCATACAGAATTGCAGCAACAATAAAAAAATAAAAACATGGCGGAAACAAAAGAACCAAACAAAGGAAAAGAAGGTTTAATTAAAAAATACCTTGACAATACTTTTGGCGAAGAAGGTTTGCGAACAGAGGTAAAAATTACCCTGACCAATGAAACACTGGTAAAAGTAATTGTCACAGCTATTGTAGCCACAGGGCTTGGCGCCTTTACTTTTTTTAGCATCAAAAAAATATTTAACCCTCTTGCAGTAATGCGTAGTTAGTATTCAGATACCGGCTTATGAAAAAAATCAACCTAAAAACAAATGAGTTTTAACGGAGGTTATCAAAGTACAATCAACCTGAATGACCTGACTTATGTCGGGGATTTTCCCCTCCAGCATTTGGAAGGGGCTTATGGTATAGCTATGGGTACAGGGTATTACAATTTAAGCCTCAATCCTTCCATTGATTTTTACAGGCCGGGTATGTTGATTGAAGTTTTATTTAACCATAGCAATGTCGCAGACAGCACTACCATCAACATTAACAACAAAGGGGAACGACCGCTTAAAAAGGCCGGTGCAGAAGGATTGCTTGACCTGCAACCCAATGAATTGTCCCTAAATAAAATTTATTTACTCGTATTTGACGGGCAGTATTTTCAGCTAATAAATACTACGGCTGTTCAGGCCACAGAAACAATAGCGGGGTACGCGGCCATTGCCAGCCAGGCTGAAGTAAACACGGGAACAGACAATACAAAATTTGTGACGCCTTTAAAACTACTTACACTGCTAAACGCTAAAATAAAACCCATGAGAATTCAGGTGCGCTTTTTTTCTTTGTCCCAGGCAGAATTGTCTATTGCCCCTTCCCGAACCACGGATGCCCTGGTGGCGCCCATACTTGTTGCCGGGCTTCCCGCTGCTATTAGTATACGCCAGGCTTCACTCAGTTGGGAAGGGACCTTTCGCAATGAAGACCCTGCGGGTACGAACGGTTTTAGCACAGGCAGCCTGGCCCTGCAAAAAGACGCCGGGGTATTTGCCCTGGGGCTTCCCCTTGCCGGGAAAGTTTTATTGGCGCCGGGTCAGATAAGTTTTTTCCGTTTGGTGGAAGCTGATTTCAGGGCTGTTGTTACCGGCAATGGAACCTATACCGCAAAGTTTTCTATACCAAAAGCCATCACACCCAATATTCGCCTGGCCGGCTTCTGGACTTTAGAAATTGATTACGAACCCCTTTAATTTTTTAGCGATGAATTACATAGAACTCATAAGTCTGTTTTTCTCTGCAAGCGGCCTCTGGAAATTAACAGACCTGCTGATACAGTTTTTTTTGAACAGGAAAAAACACCTCGCTGAAGAAAAAAACATACAGGTACAAACAGAAAGCCAGCTTGTAAACAACTGGGTGCAATGGTCGCAAAGCCTTGAGAGAAGGGTCAAAGAGCTGGAAGGAGTTGGAGCTGAAAATCAAAAACTAAAGTCGCAAATGAGCATTCAAATCAAACGTATTAATGAGCTGGAGGGAAAAGTAGATCAATTAGAAAAGGTAAATAAGGATTTATTCAGACTGGTTCTGGAATTAAAAAAACAAATAAAGGTATGAACCTTGAAAGCAAAGGAATGAAAGTACTGTATGCAATATTCCTTACTGTTGTGACCATTAGAGGAATCGTTTCACTCTATGATCGCTTTTATCAAAATCCTGAAAAAAAACAAATAAACGAATGAATTGATAAACTAAATTAAGGATGAATAAAAGGCAGGTATATTGGGGTTTAGGGATTGGCATAAGTTTAACAGGTCTTGGCTTTTTAATTTTCCACCGACGCAAAGAACTTACTGATGCCGTGGAGCAAGTAGAACAAAAAGCCGGAGAGGTCAGACAAAAATTAGAAGGCTGGTTAAAACCCCTTGCAGCAAAAATATCCAGCCCTTTTGGCTATAGAACAAACCCTGTAACAAAAGAAAAACAGTTTCACAACGGAATTGATTTGCCGGTTCCTGTGGGCACAAGCGTTAAAAGCCCTATGGACGGTGTTGTCGAAAATGTCTACTTCAATAGCCTGGGTGGCAACCAGCTTATTGTAAAGCACAGCAATGGTTTTAGCACCGGTTATGCGCATTTAACAAAAGCCCTTGTAAAGAAAGGGGATAAAATTAAAAAAGGCCAGAGCCTGGCCTTGTCTGGTAATACCGGCAGAAGCACCGGGCCCCATGTGCATTTTACCATGAAGGATGCCAAAGGAAATTACCTGGACCCGGCAAAAGTTTTATACAGCATCAGTTAAAAATTGTACTAACGTTCTTTGTTTAAGAGAAAAATCAGAACACCACAGCCGGCTAATTTAAGGCTTTGTAGGGCTCCAGCCAGGAAAGGGCTTCTTCTTTTTGAGTGAATAGTCTGGTGGGAATGGGCGGCTCGTCTACCTTTAAAAATATATTTCCGGCAATGAGGGTAAAGATATTGCGAACAGTGCTTTCTAAATAAATAGCTCCTGCGCTCACAAAACGGGTGGCTTCCTCGGTGGTAAAATACTCCCTTGCATCATCGTCCACTGAGTCTATAGCTCTTGCATCGATGACCATCGGATACGTGACCCCTTGCTGCCATTCTAACCGCTCGGCTACAATTGTTTTGGCTACCTGCAGGTCAATGATTAAACCCTGTTTGTATACCAAATAGAGGATTCCCTGTTCAATCCAGGTATCTGCATAAGAATGTGCTGTTTCGTTTTCTCTCATGAATAAATGCTTAGTGCTGCATTATAAAAAATCACAAATAATATCAATTCCTTAACAAAATTATTAAAAATTATGACAAAATCATTCGGCTCTTCAGCCATCTTAAACAGCATTAATGAAATCATTTCTACCGGTAAAAAGCGTGAAACACTTCAATTGTATACAGAAGATGAAGTATACAACGGACGAACAATTAAGATCAAAAGCAAATCGGTGCTTAATTTTGGTTCCTGTTCCTATCTCGGCCTGGAAACAGATCAAAGAATTAAACAGGCCGCTATAGAGGCTATACAGGCCTATGGTGTCCACCTTTCTTCTTCAAGGGCCTACTTGTCAACTACCCTGTACGCTGAATTGGAATTTTTAATGAAACAAATTTTTGGGCATCCTGTTGTACTTACAAGTTCTGTGTCCCTTGGCCACCAGGCTGTACTACCGGTTGTGGTGGAGGAAGGGGATTTGATACTTCTTGACCAGCAGGTACACGCCAGTGTGCAGGTAGCCGCCAGCCTTATGCAATTAAAAGGAGTCTCGATAATGGTCTTGCGCCACAACAATATGCAGGAGCTGGAAGAAAAACTTATTGAACACTGTGGCCGCTACAACAGGATTTGGTACATGGCCGACGGGATTTATTCCATGTATGGGGACGCAGTCCATGCGCAGGAAATAGAAAAGCTTTTAAATAAATACCGTAATTTTTATTTGTATGTGGATGATGCGCATGGTATGAGTTGGGCGGGAGAGCATGGAAATGGTTTTGTTTTGAGTCAAATGGACTTGCATGAAAAAATGGTTCTGGCCAGTTCCCTTGGAAAAGGCTTTGGAATTGGCGGTGGCATTTTTGTTTTTAAAGACCAGGGGCTTTGCAACAAGGTACGCAATTGCGGAGGGCCTTTGATTTTCTCAGGGCCGCATCCCATCCCGGTTGTTGCAGCAAGTATAGCTTCTGCAAAAATTCACCTGTCCGATGAAATACACCTGCTCCAGAAAGACTTAAAAAAGAAAATGATGTATTGTTCTGAACGACTCCGCCATTATGGATTACCGCTGGTTTCGAAGGCAGATACACCGATCAATTTTATAGGGCTTGGCCTGGTGCGGGTGGGTTATAATTTAGTTCAACGCTTATTAAACGCAGGCTTTTACACCAATCTCGCTGTGTTCCCGGCTGTACCTGAATCCTGTACAGGCCTTCGTTTTACAATAACAAGACATCATCGTTTAGAAGATATTGAAGCCCTGGTAAAAACCCTTGCCTTTCATTTACCCAAAGCCTTAGCCGATGAAGGAAGAACTTCAGATGATATAAAAAAAGCCTTTAGAAAAAACCTTGACCCGGCATGGACACTCAATACATCAAAAACGATTGGGGAAACGAAAGAACAATTAAACAAAGAAACGAATGAACATCTATATACAATAGAACATGAAACCAGTATTAAAAACATACCTGAAGATACCTGGAATGAACTTTTAGGAAGGGATGCAGCTCTTGACTGGAAAGGGCTTTTGTTTTTAGAACAAACATTTTCTGCAAACATTTTACCGGAATACAATTGGGGTTTTCATTATTACATCATAAGGGATGAAAACAAGGTTCCGGTGCTGGCCACTTATTTAACGCATTCGATTGTAAAAGATGATATGCTGGCCCCGGCTGCTGTTTCTCAACGGATAGAAGCGGAACGAATAAATGACCCTTATTACCTCTGTTCAACGGTACTGATGATGGGCTGTGTGATGAGTGTGGGCAAACATATTTACATTGACCGCAGCCGCCCGGACTGGAAAAACATTCTGATGCTTTTATTGGATGC
Source organism: Bacteroidota bacterium (assembly GCA_023251755.1). Classification (GTDB taxonomy): domain Bacteria; phylum Bacteroidota; class Bacteroidia; order B-17B0; family Aurantibacillaceae; genus JAHEYF01. The sequence goes on along the minus strand of JAHEYF010000121.1, from coordinate 5,728 downwards.
AATTTGGAGCTTACAAGATTTAACAAAAGCAGCCGGTATTAATTTAAGGGACTTTGATGCGCAGGACGCTGAGATAAGTTCCTTCCTGGCCGATCAGGGTTTTATACAGGTGGCCATGCCCGATACACATATCATTAAAGAGGCCACCTGGACAACTAAAGAAACGTTTTTAGAAAGTTTAGATACCACAAAAAGATATACGCTTAAAAAAGACGTGTTTAAATTTGAACACCTTTTTAAGGCTACTATTGTTAAGGGATGCACGAAAGATCAGCTGTTGAATTATTACGCATTGTATAAAAATGTAGCCCGTAAAAGTTTTGAAATCACCGGTTTTGATTTACCCTTTAAGTTGTTCTCAACCATGCTGGACTTTCCAGGCTGGGAAATTTTAGACTTGCGTTTAAAGGCCGGCCCGGCGCAGGATGCAGAAGGGGCTTTGCTTGCAGTAAGTTTTTCTTATGTGCACGATGGCAATTATAATTTTTTAATTGTGGGCATGGATTACGATTACCTGCATTCACACAATGTCTATAAACAAATTCTGTGGCAAACGGTTTTAAGGGCCAGGCAATTGAATTGCAAACACATCAACCTGGGTTTAACGGCCTCGCAAAACAAACGCAAGTTCGGGGCTGCGGTTGTTCCTCAATTGGCCTTTGTGCAGGCTGAAGATACCTTTAACAGAACGGTGATCCAGGCGATGGCCAATAGTGAAGGGGGGAAATAGATACTTGTTGATATTTATGGAGATGAATAGATAGTAAGGGCAATTATTTTGCAGCCTTTGTTTTCTTTGAAAGCGGAAAAGATTCAACCAATGGGAAATACTTCAGCAAGGCAATTTTTTTCCGGTTGTCAAGTATGATTCTCAGGTGCTCGATTTCATCATCATTCTGGATTTCGTTGCTTTTCATAAAACCTTCCGGCAGATAATCCAATTCAAAGTCCCCCTTGTTTTCAATTTTATAGGCCGCTATAAGATCCTTTTTTGACTTCGTGTATTCTTTTAAATGATAATAAGAATCAGCCCTTAAAAAATACGGGCTGGAATCATTTGAAACAAGTTTAATAACACGGTTAAAATCGGCAATGGCATCTTTATAGTTTTCAAGCAGGTTGTTCATCAGGCCCCTGATGGCAATTAATTCCATATTACCGGGAAACTCCAATAGTTTTTTATCACAGGCCGAAAGCATCTGTAGCAACATATTGTATTGGGCAAACGTTTTTTCGGGCATAATTCTTAAGGACTTGTCAGCTATCGTTTTGTTTTTTTGATTTAATACTAAGCATTTTTTTAATGAGTCTGTTAATGATTGTTGTCATAATCCCCTACAATTTTATCTGAATTTGTAGGAGTTTGCAACAAGACCAATTAAGCAATTATTTTAATTTCTTTTTTCTCTCCTATAAAGTTTTTTCTTTTTTGTGTTTTTTTTCTTTTAACAGTGCTAAGCCTGTCAATGTTGGTTAAATTTTAAATCATTCCAATAAAATTTAGCATTTACAGTGGTAAAACAGATGAGGAATTGATTTTTACAAATAGGATACAAATTACTGCAATTATAGTTCATTAAAAAATATTTGCACAAAAAAAAGGTGTGTACCACTATTCTCAATGGCACACACCTTGTTTGTTTGCTGGGTGCGTACCTCAAATCAAATACCTAATGAATGGTCCGACCAAGAACCAAATATAGAATATAAGAAACAAGGACGCACCCATCCGGGTACATCCTTGCTTCGTCACCTATATTTGTGATAATGGCTATTATCGGGGTAAACTTGGTCGGTTTTTCATTAGTGAAAAAGCAATTTGTAATATTATGTATGTAAAGAACGATTGTATTCTAACTGTAAAAGTAAATATTTTACAGGACTTATTGATTTAAAAATTCACCACTGATTTTATCGCCTCATCGAGTTTTTCTTTGTTCATCCAATGCTGCTGGTAATTGATGGTTGTTTTTATATCGGTATGCCTGTAGATGGCCTGAAGCAGCTGAATTGAAATACTATCACCGGCAACGTTTCCAAACGAATGACGGGCGATGTGCTGGCTTAATTTTTTAGTAATTCCGGCGGCGGCAGCTAACTTTTTTATCCAGCGGTTGTATTGGTTGTATTCATTTCTTACTGCCCTTTCTATATCTGCCGGGTCATTGAGGTTGGCATATTTTAAAGCCTTAAATATATATCCTCTGTTTTCTTCTTTAAAGGGTTCATAATAGTCCAGTATTTTTCTCGCACGATCAGGTATTTCAATAGAAACGGGTTTGTCATTTTTGCCCATTATATAATACAGCCTTCCATTTTTAAAGGAGTCCCACCTGCACTTCAACACATCTGAAATCCTCATACCCCCAAAACAAAAAGAAAAAAGCCAGGCGTGTTTGGCATGAACCCAGTATACGTTACTGCTTTTAAGTTCTGCATTTTCAAGTGCAATGATTTCATTTTGATCAAGGCCTATTTTCTCGGTGTCCGGCATACTCATTTTAAAGTCCCTGAAGGGATAGTGGTCCATTTGCGCCACACCGTTTTTGATGGCGCGGTTGTAGAGAGAACGGATTAAGATCATGGTATTGAAGGCTGATCTTTTGTTTACCCCGCATTCTACGATAAGGTAGATCTGAAACTTTCTTAAAAAGGAGGAGGTGATTTCATGGAAGAATAAATCTTTGCCGCTACGTTTTCTGAAAATACTTTCGGGGCCATATTTTTCTTCTTTGCTTTGTTTTTTTACAAAAAACTCTTTTTTGTTATTTACAAAGTACCAGATTTGTTTTGCGAGGGCTTCTTTTGCTGATGCAGCAAAGTGTTTTTTCCTGGCCTTGTAAGCCTCCACATAATCACAGAAGTAGTCAAAGAAAGTTTCGGAAACTTTTCGGCCTCTCATGGTGGCAATTATTTTATCCGGTGTAAGGCCGCTCTTGCCTTTTTGGTATTCCATAAGCAGGTCGTAAGCCATTGCATCTTTTGTCTTGATTAAGCTGTTGATGCTTTGTGAATTGGGATGCGAGGCCTTTACCATGCCCTTTTCTTCATCCCAGTGTTTTTCAGGGACGCTGCAAATGGTAATGTATTTGGGAACGCGGTCGAAAATAAATCTAAGGACAATGGGATGCGAACCATCGGAATTTGTTTTAGATTTGTAATAGAGTATTGTTGAGGAAGCCATGTGTTAATCTTATTAAATGCGATTATTAGTAATTATTGACCGTAAAGATAATAAATATCTTTAAATGGGTTTAAACATAGTTTAAGCAAATACAGAATTTGTATCGCTTTTAAGGGGAAAAGGCAATACTTTGATAAAACACTAATCTCGTGGAAAGTAGAATTAACAACCGTTCTGAACCGTCATCGGTGGTTGTGGGATTTTTTGACTTCTTACTTTTAACTTAACACTACTTACTTCTTATTTTCCCAATGGCGTAACTAACTACAAAACCATAATCCGAATGCTTACGTATGTTTGCGTAAAGGTCAAATTCTATTCCCATGTATGGGGTACAGGACAAGATTTTAAGATTTACTGGCAGGCCGATATAATTAAAATAGTTGTGATCAAAAACCGGGGCTTTAAAGGCAAGTAGTCCACCATAATTCTCGTACCTTAAAGGGTTCCTTTTATATTCGGTTATACTGAAATTTAAACCGGAAGAAAAAATCAAGGCTAAGTTTTTTTGCTGATAGGTACAAAGTCCGTACAATACCGAAGCATTTTCTGAATTTGAGAATTTATTAAAATACCTCGTATTAGAAGTATTAAAAACCGAATTTTTTTGGTAAGCAAAAGAAATACAATGCACTTGTTTAAACCTGAAAGTAAAAGCCAGTTTATAACCCAGGGGGTTTTTAGTATTTTCCGACATAGGCAAAGTCGCGCCCGCCGATCCCCAAAAGTAAAGTTTATTACTGCGGGTACTGTCTTTTTGAGCGGATGTTGTTAAACCGAAACAAAAGACAAGGACTAGTGTAAAATATCTTTGTTTCATGGTAATCAGGGGGGTGTTTAATTGTGACCGGAATTAGTAGTATACTTCATTCATTCAAAAGTAAACTATATGTGGGCTATTTTAAAACGGAATGTTGCCCACTCAGATTTCTTTTCAGCAGATTTCGCCAATTCCCTTTATACAAAATTTCTTTTACCCTTGTTTTTTGCGAAAAATGCAAGCTCTTGAAATAATTTTTGATTTATTGCAAAATTAAAACAGGGCATTTGCAAAAAGCAATTTTTATTTTTAAAAGGAAGTTTTTTGGTTTATATGTTTATTTGTTCAATCGTTCGCAAAGCTCAGAGCAGGGGCAATCTCTCTTTATGGTGATGACAATTCAAATTCTAATAGTTACCCTGTTAGAATTTAGGATTTAGAGATTATAATTTAATAATAGAAATGCCCACAGATTTTATTAACTTTATAGCTCGCTCTTAACACAAAATTTAAACAAAAAATGTAGAGACCGGTTTATGGCCATTATCAATTCAATTGCCAGTTGGTTCATGAAAAAGCGCATGCACCAGATTGAGCTTTTCATGAAATACCCAATAGATGTTCAGGAAGAATGGCTGTCTAAGCTGGTGAAAACGGCCAAAGATACGGAGTGGGGAAAGGCCCACAATTATTCAGAAATCAACAACTACGAACAATTTAAACGCAATATCCCCATACAGGATTACGAATCACTAAAACCTATTATTGAACGTATACGCCGTGGAGAGCAAAACCTGCTTTGGTCAGACGAAATAAAATGGTTTGCCAAATCGAGTGGAACAACCGGGGATAAAAGTAAATTTATTCCGGTTAGTCCCGAATCGCTCGACGGATGCCATTACAAAGGTGGCCGTGATATGGTTACTATTCATTGTGTGAACAATCCTGAAACAGAACTATTTACAGGAAAAAATCTTGGATTGGGAGGAAGCCATCAGATAGATGATTTCGGGAATTATGAATCTTATCATGGCGATGTAAGCGCTATCATGATGCAAAACCTTCCTTTGTGGGCCGAATACTTTAGAGCGCCTGATCTGAGCATTGCCCTGATGGACAACTGGGAAGACAAATTGGATAAAATGGCAAAGGCCACCATGAATGAAAATGTGACCAGTGCAGCAGGGGTCCCTTCATGGATGCTGGTTTTAATAAAACGTATTCTTGAGTATAAAAATGTTGATTCCATTCGGGAAGTATGGCCGAATTTTGAAGTTTACTTTCACGGCGGGGTTAGTTTCACTCCTTACAAAGATCAGTTTAAACAGTTATTTGACAACGACAAAGTGAATTTTTTACAACTGTACAACGCCTCCGAAGGTTTTTTTGGCATACAGGACCAATATGCAAGTGAAGAAATGTTGCTGATGCTGGATTATGGTGTGTATTACGAATTTATTCCACCCGATGAAACGGAAAAAGAACATCCAAAGACACTTAATTTATCAGAAGTAAGTACCGGGGTAACTTATGCAATGGTTATTTCTACAACAGCGGGCTTGTGGCGTTATCAATTGGGTGATACTATAAGGTTCACCAGCACACATCCTTTCCGTTTTGTAATTACCGGGCGCACAAAGCACCACATCAATGCGTTTGGGGAAGAGCTCATGATTCACAATGCCGAAACAGCCTTAGACAAAGCCTGTAACAAAACAAAAGCCCAGGTAACAGATTACACAGTGGCCCCGGTGTTTATGAACAACAACAGCGGAGCACACGAA
>JAHEYF010000120.1 GCA_023251755.1 Bacteroidota bacterium | reverse complement strand
ATCTTTTTTATTAAAAAAATATCCTCACTCTCTAATTACTCCCGCCTCTCAATGAACTCCCCGTTTTAGGGAGGGCAAAGATACTAACTCTTTTTATTAATACAAGTGTTTTAAAAGAAAAATAAAATATTTTTTTAGTTGTTGTGATCCCGCCTGAAGAATTCGGCAATGATCAGTGAGCTGGCAATGGCTGCATTCAGCGATTCAGCGCCACTTGCAGAGGCAGAAGGTATTTTTATTTTATGTGTAAGTAATTTTAGTGTATCCTCCGAAATTCCTTTCGACTCGTTTCCAATTACTACAATTCCTTTGTTTAATGTGCTTTGAGAATAAATATTTTCACCGTCGAGTACGGCTCCATATACGGGTATACTACTATTCAATGCCTCTATCTTCGTTAAAACGTTTTTCAATTCTTCGTAAACAACATTTACACGCAAAAAAGAACCCATGGTGCTTTGAATCACTTTGGGGTTGTACAACTCTGTAGTTGAGGGCGAACAAATAAGCTGCCTTATTCCGAACCAATCGGCTACACGTATAATGGTGCCCAGATTTCCCGGATCACGTATATCATCCAGGTACAAAGTTAATCCATTAGCAATTGCGGTATAATCTATTTTATTTGCCGGGATCTTACACACAGCCAGCGCACTGTTAGGTGTTGTTAAAGCTGAAATTTTTTTAAGTTCTTCTTCACTTACCTCAATTGTATGCTCTCTTTTAAATCCTGTTTTATCCGCAGTATTTAACAGCGCTACTGTTTCCGCTTCGTTCATAAATAAAGGAGTTGCATACAAGTGCTGAACAATGATAGAGGAACTCAACACCTCCTTAATTATTTTTTTTCCTTCTACAATAAACAACTGCTGTTCTTCCCTGTGCTTTTTTAGATGCAAAGCCTGAATGCTTTTGATTTGGTTTTTACTCAACATTTTATTTTAAAAGCAATATCTTCGCAAGGCGAAAAGTGAATAGATGGTGCAAAATAAAGCAAATCCGGCGTGCAAAACTAATTTTGCCTTTGTTGTTATTTATTGTAGCCTGTAATCCCACCAAAAAATTACAGGAACATGAATACCTGCTCGAAAAAAACATTATCCTTGACAAACACACCGGCCTTGATAATACAGAAATAGAAACATTCATCCGCCAGCAACCCAACCGGAAAATTGCAAAACTGATTGAATTTCATTTGTGGCTCTACAACCAGATAGACCAGGGAAAAATGAAAAGGAAAAAAGCGGCCCGTAATGCAAAGTATGACGAGATAAACAATAAACGTATTGAGAATTATAAATTAAAAAATGCCAAAAGGGATAAAAAGGGCAAGCCTATAAAAAAACCTAAATTAAAGGATAAAGAGAAACTCACCTGGCGGGAAAATGTATTGGAAATCGGAGAAGCGCCAACCATTCTGGATTCCTTCTTAACAAAGGTGTCTCATGAACAGATGCAAAAATACCTGAAAACAAAGGGGTATTTTAACAGCGTAGTAAAAGATTCGGTGGTACTTAAGAAATACGATAAATTCCTGTTCTTTAAATACAATAAAAAAAGGGCATATATATATTACAAAATATCCAAATCCGTTCCCTACACAATAAAAAACTTCAGCACTAAAATTACCGACGGGCAACTAGCTTATTACGTTTCTCAGGATTCCCTCAACAGCCTTGTTAAACCAGGCATGCGTTATGATGCAGACATTTTGCAAAAGGAGCGCGAACGCATTGTTAAATCACAAAAGAACAACGGGTACTTCGATTTTTCACAGGAATATATTTATTACCTGGTGGATACCAATTTACATTCGCACCAAATCAACCTTACTTTATGTGTAAAAAATTTCGCTTACAAACCGGCTGATAACCCTGATACTGTGCTTCTGCGCGAACATATCCGTTATTACATCAATAATATTTTTGTAATTACCGATTATTCCCTGAACAATAAAAATCAATTTTTTAAGGACACCATTCCTTACAATGATGTTGTGTTTTTGAGCAACGGCCTGTTAAAATACAGAAAAAAAGACCTTTACAATAAAATAATATTCGGTAAAGGCCAGTTGTTTAATTACGAGCTGTCGGAAGCCACCTACAATAAGTTTGCTGATTTAAGGGCCTTTAAAAACATCAACATTCAATACAAAGTAAGCCCGGGCGAAACAGATAAATTAGATTGTTATATTTTGCTCTCCCCTATCTACAAACAAAATTTTCTGGTCGAAACCGAAGGCACCAATACTTTTGGCAACCTGGGTATAGCGGGCAACTTTGTTTACCAAAACAAAAATGCATTTAAAGGGGCTGAGCTGCTGGAGCTTAAATTCCGCGGTGGCCTTACCGCCCAAAAAAATCTTACAACAGGCGACCAGGCCATCAACAATTCAAGCCTGTCTTTTCTACAGGCCTTCAACACCTTTCAGTTTGGTCCAGAGCTGAATTTATACATTCCCAAACAATTGTTCCCTTTTTCAGTTTTTAAATTCAGTAAAAATGCCAACCCCAAAACAATTTTTACAAGTTCCTTCAACTACCAGCAACGCCCTGAGTTTGCACGTACACTGAGTAATATTTCTTACGGATTTCAGTTTAAAACCGGCGAATATGTGAGGCAAACCATTACCCCTTTTGAGTTTAATATCATCAAGGCCAATTTAACGGATGCTTTTAAAGAGAAGTTAGACGAGTCGAATGATTTTTTCCTGAAAAACAGTTTCGCCGATCACATTACAACAGTCTCCCGGTATTCGTACACCTACAACAATCAAATAGCTACAGCACAAGGAAAAAAAAGGATCTTCACGTATTTTAAACTGAACATTGAGTCGGGTGGAAATATTTTACGGGGAATTTTTAACCTTACCGGGCAGGTCAAAGACAGCCTGGGAAGATACCATATTCTGAAAGTCCCCTTTGCACAATTTCTGCGTGTAGACTACGATTACCGCTTGTACAAAAACATCCGAAAAAACAGCCGGCTTGTATTCAGGGCAGCCGGTGGGGTTGGAAAACCATTACACAATTTAAGGGTATTGCCTTACGAAAAAAGTTTTTTTGGAGGAGGACCTAACTCTGTGAGGGCATGGAAATCGAGGGCACTTGGCCCGGGTGGGTATTTACAAACAGGAACTACCAACTTTGATAAATTAGGTGATGCACAACTTGAATTTAACCTGGAGTACCGCTTTAATATTTATAAATTTTTAAACGGAGCCTGGTTTATTGATGCGGGAAATATATGGCTCCGCAAACCAGACGCGGCTAAGCCCGGCGGGGATTTTAAATTGAATTCGTTTTACAAAGAATTTGCCGTAGGAAATGGCTTTGGCTTACGTGCAGATTTTAGTTTTTTTATTCTTCGTTTTGATGCGGCTTTCAAAATCCATGATCCTGCCTTGCCCGAAGGCGACAGATGGATGTTCGATAAAAAACCATTGCAAACCACGGTTATAAATTTCGGTATTGGTTACCCTTTTTAATTAGCAGTTTAATTGTTTATTCGTTTTTTGGTTCAATCGTTGACCTGCTCCAACGATTGAACAACTAAACTAAAGAACGAATAAACTAATACCAGGATGTTAATAATAAAAAACAAGGCCTGTGTTTTAGGATAAGGCTCTGCTTAACTTTGAAAAGGAATTTTGTTGGTGTATGAAAAAATCTGGATTGTATTTTATAATGCTTGTATTGCTGTTGCTGATCACAGCCTCGTTTATTCCTTTTAAGAAAAATAAAGATCAGCCTGTCCCTTTTTGGAGCGTTGAAAGCAAATGGGTCGATTCGGTATTTGCTTCTTTAAATGCAGACGAAAAAATCGGTCAACTGTTTATGGTGGCGGCTTATTCCAACAAGGACATGAAGCATGTGCGTGAAGTGCGCGAACTTATTCAAAAATACAACATCGGTGGTTTAATATTTATGCAGGGCGGGCCTGTGCGCGAAGCCAAACTCACCAATTATTACCAGACACTTGCCAAAACAAAATTGTTAATTGCCATCGACGGGGAATGGGGACTGGCCATGCGCTTAGACAGCGTACCGCAATACCCGCGACAAATGACTTTGGGTGCTATACAAAACGATTCGCTGATTTATGAAATGGGCAAACAAATAGCGCTGGAGTGCAAACGCATGGGTATTCATGTCAATTTTGCGCCCGTAGCCGATGTCAACAACAACCCCGAAAACCCCGTAATTTCAGTACGCTCCTTTGGTGAGAATAAATACGCTGTAGCAAAAAAAGCCTATATGTATATGGCCGGTATGCAGGACAATGGTATCATGGCCAACGGCAAACATTTTCCGGGGCATGGCGACACCGACAGCGACTCGCACAAAACACTTCCAACCATACTACATAACACCGAACGCTTAGACAGCCTTGAGTTGTACCCTTTTAAATATTTATTTGAACGCAACCTGGCCAGTATTATGGTGGCGCACTTAAACATTCCGGCTTACGACACCACCCAAAACCAGGCCTCTACCTTGTCGAAAAAAGTGGTGAGCGATTTATTAAAAACCAAACTGGGCTTTAAAGGTTTGATTTTTACAGATGCCCTGAACATGAAAGGGGCCAGTAAATACAATGCTCCGGGTGTAGTGGACATGAAAGCCCTGTTGGCCGGTAATGATGTGCTTTTGTTTTCTGAAAATGTACCCAAAGCGATAACAGAAATTAAAGCGGCGATTGAACGCGGCGACATCAGCCAGGAAGAAGTGGATGAACATGTAAAAAAAATACTGAAAGCCAAATACTGGTGTGGCTTGGATAAAAAACAATTTGTACACCTGAAAAATCTGAAAGAAGAACTCAACACACTTCCTTCCGATTTACTCAATACCAAACTCGCAGAAGCATCTGTTACCCTTTTGCAAAACAACAATTCCATTCTTCCTTTAAAACAAGTAGACACACTTCGTATTGCTGAAATTTCAATAGGAATGGAAGAAGCTACTGTTTTCAGCCAATACCTCAATAAATATGTAAAAGCCGATCATTTTGGTTTATCCAACGAGGCCAAACAAAAAGACAGGGATTCATTGCTGGCCAAACTAAAAAATTACAACCTGTTAATTGTACAGGTAAATAAAACGAACAACAAGCCCAATGCAAATTTTGGACTGAGCACTGAAAACATGGATTTGATCCGGCAACTTGGGGAACAAAAAAAATCTATCATCAGCTTTTTTTCTAATCCTTACTTATTGGGTAAACTTAAAGGGCTCGAAAACTATGCCGCTATTGTTAATGCGTATGAATACAACCGCTTTAGTCAGAAAGCAGCTGCGGAAGCCATTGTAGGAGCTATCCGGGTTTCAGGAAAATTACCGGTGAGTTGTGGGAGTTTTAAACCTGGTATTGGTATAGTCCTAAAAAATATTTCACGTATTCAGTATATTATTCCGGAACAGATAGGCATTGATTCAAAAAAATTATGCAGCATCGACAGCATTGCTTTACAAGGTATAAAAGATGAATGTTACCCGGGTTGCCAGATCGTTGCTTTAAAAGACGGGAAAATTTTTTACCAAAAGTCTTTCGGTAAATACACTTATTTAAGCAACCAAAAAGTAAACAACGAATCGATATACGACCTGGCCTCCGTAACAAAAGTTGCATCTTCTTCAATTGCGCTGATGGATATGGTGAGCCGGAACAAAGTAGATGTCAATAAGACCCTTGTTCAGTACCTTCCTGAACTTAGCGGGAGCAACAAAGCAGACATTGTATTAAAAGAAATGCTGACCCACCAGGCCGGCCTGCAAGCCTGGATTCCGTTTTACCTGCGTACTTTAAGCAAACACAACGACTACAGGGAAGGTTATTACAGTACAAAACAAAGCGATGAATTTCCGACCCGTGTTGCAGAAAATTTATATGTAAAAAAAGGTTATACAGATAGTATTTATGCGCGCATTATTGAAAGTAAACTCGAAAAAAAAGGAGAATACCTGTACAGTGATTTAGGCTATTATTTCACAAAAAAAATTATTGAGCAAAGTATACAAACACCTTTGAACGAATATGTAAGGTCTCATTTTTATCAACCCATGGGGCTTTATTCACTCTGTTACAAACCCCGTGATTATTTTAACCTGGAAAGACTTGTACCCACCGAAAACGATACTAAATTCAGAAAACAACTCGTACATGGTGATGTTCACGACCAGGGTGCGGCATTGATGGGCGGCGTGGCAGGTCACGCGGGTTTGTTTGGCAACGCAACTGATTTGGCCACACTGATGCAGATGCTGGTGAACAAAGGAAATTACAACGGGGTGCAATACCTTGATTCGAATGTGGTGAAGGTCTTTACACAGGGCTGCGAATATTGTCCGCTAAACCGGCGGGGGCTTTGTTTTGATAAACCGGAACCCGATGAAAAAAAGGAAAGCCCTGTGATAAAAGAATGTTCCCTGCAAAGCTTCGGGCACAGTGGTTTTACCGGTACCTTTACCTGGGCCGATCCCGTGAATGGATTGGTATACGTTTTTCTTTCGAACCGGGTGAACCCTGATGCAGAAAAAAATAAATTAGTGAAGAGTGGTATCCGTGGGAAAATCCACAAAGTGTTTTACGAAGCAATCACTCCACCTAAAAACACTCCTTAATTGAGCAGGAATATTTTTACCTTCGTTTTGTCTTAGTATTTAACCCGTATTAAAAATGAAAATAGGAATTGTTTGTTACCCTACCTTTGGAGGTAGTGGTGTGGTGGCCACCGAGCTTGGTAAAGCCCTTGCTCAAAAAGGACATAAAGTTCATTTTATTACTTATTCCCAGCCTTTTCGTTTGGGTTATTTCAGCGAAAACCTGTTTTACCACGAAGTAAGTGTTTCCAATTACCCTTTGTTCGAATACCAGCCTTATGAGTCGGCATTGGCCAGTAAATTAGTGGACGTGGTTAAATACGAAAAATTAGATTTGCTGCATGTGCATTATGCGATTCCTCATGCCTCCGCAGCGCTCATGGCAAAAAACATTTTAAAAGCGCAGGGCATTACCATTCCCTTTATTACAACATTGCACGGTACCGACATTACCCTTGTTGGCCGCGATCCTTCCTTTGAGCCGGTGATTAAATACTCAATAGAAGAAAGCGATGCGATTACAACCGTTTCGGAAAGTTTAAAAAAAGACACCTACAGTATTTTTAAAATCAACAAACCCATTGAGGTAATTCCCAATTTTATTAATATAAGCGATTACAGCAATACAGGCGCCAAATGCCAGCGAAATTACTATGCCCCGAACGGAGAAAAAATAATGATCCATGTTTCCAATTTCAGGGCTGTGAAAAGGGTAGATGATGTATTAAGGGTGTTTGACAAAGTGCGGAAAAAAATACCGGCTAAATTAATTTTGGTGGGCGATGGGCCCGAACGTGCCAATATTGAAAAGCTGTGCCGGGAGTTAAATACCTGCAACGATATTTTTTCGCTGGGAAAAATTGTTGACCCCAAAGAAGTGTTGTGCATTGCCGATCTTTTTATTCTTCCTTCTGAAACAGAAAGTTTTGGTTTGGCTGCACTTGAAGCCATGGCCATGAAAATGCCTGTAATATCTACCAATACCGGTGGTTTGCCCGAAGTAAACATACACGGGGTAACAGGCTACATGAGCAATGTAGGCGATGTGGAAGACATGTACCTCAACACGTTGAAGATTTTTGAAAACGAACAACTGCTTGCCACATTAAAAGAAAATGCTTTTCAGCAGGCCGAAAAATTTGACATTACCCATATCTTACCTCTGTACGAAGACTTGTATCTAAGAACAACGCGGGCTTAGTATTGAGACAATAGTATTGAGATGTGAGTATTGAGTACATAGACTTTTATGTTATTAATCATCTGCGCCCTGTGTTTGTTTTAGTTTTTTCAGGAACTGGTCTTTTTTAGAAGGACTGGCATTGGTGTATTGATAGGATGGCCCTTTTACCCCTTCGAGTTTACGGTTTTTCGGTTTCACATCCCTGATAATGGTGTTAAATTCCTGGTTGCTCGACACCACACTCATTACACCTTTGTAGTAGTTAAAGTAATACCAGGTGTTTTGATCGGGTTCAAAATAAATGGTTAACATATCGCCTGCTTTTTGCTTTTTTATCTGCACTATGCCCGGAACATACCTGTTGTATTCATTTTTATAAATATTCCCCACTCCTATTTTACCCTCCGATATAAATGATTTCGACACTTTATCGTAACGCAATTTGATGTGGTTTAAGAACATCGCTTTTTCAAGGGAATCGGGGAAACGTTTAAATTTACCGTACAGGTTCAACTCGGATATCGCTTTATCGGCTTTGTCTTTACCCATAATCTCACGCAATCCCTTTTCGTAACCTGGCCGGCTAAAGTCAACTGCATCAAAGGTATTCACGTAGGTTTCAAAATCGTTAAACATTTTTTTCAGGGCTTTGTCTTCAAAAAAGAAATCAACAGTCATCATCATATCAAAATCAACCGAATCGTTGACGGTAAAATGGCTGGCAGAACCTGCTGATACAACTTTTACCTGGCCCAAATCAGCGCCTAAGTCAAGTTTACCCTCACCATATATGGTACAGGTTGTTGTATTGAGGCTCATATAATTACCAGGCAGACTATTTTCAATCAGTTTTTCTTTATTGGATATTCTGTATTCACCCGATGGTTTATCGTAAAACATAAAACCTTCGGCGGTAATTAAATTTTTATCCCTTCGGCCTGTAATGGGTGAAATAAATGCAGAGTAGACTTTTGACGAATCACTACTAAACAATATTCCACTACCCACAGCTTTATTGTTGATGTCCTCCAGTTCTTTGGCTATAGGAATAAATATTTCCTTGGGGTTAATTTCCCCATCAAACTTCAGGTAGGATTTTCCAACTTTTCCGCAACTATGAACAATTTTGGTACCCCCATCGAAGGTTAAAAACTGATTGGAGGCATAGAGTTTAACTTTTCCGGCAAAACTGAAGTGGGGATTAAAACTGAACTTAGAACTATCGGGAATAAAACCTTCCGAAACAGTTTGCCCCGAAGTATCGGGTGCAATTTTGGCGAACCTGATCTGGAATGGTTTGTTGTCTTCATCGTAATAAATATAATTTCCTTTTGCGAGGTATGATTTTCTTCCATAGATATTGGCTGTAATCTCAGTGATGGTGTGGTACTTGGTTACTGTATTGGCCACCAATCGCGAGTTTTTAATGGTATCGATTACAGCATGTTTAAATATCTTCACCCTTCCGCTATCGGGGTAAATACGTGCATCGGCCACATTAATAAAGGGAACATTTAAACACTGGATGATGTATTTCCGTAAATTATAAGTTGCAGCCGGGGCAAAAAAACGCAGGGAATCCTGCCGCGAATGAACGGAAATAAATTCAGGCCCTTCAAGGTCTACCCCGTTTTCATGGTCTCCTTCAATTTTTTGTTGTTCGTCACCCAATTGAATTTCTTCTTTGTCCATGTACCATTTAAACCTTTCCATGTAAGCGATGTACTGGTTTTTGTCAAACTTCACAAAAGAGCCTTTTCCATTTGTAACAAAGGACCCGGTCCGTTTTTCAAAATCAATGGTGGCATGCACATTTTCGGTAGAGAAGGTGAAGCCTTCTTCATCCATTGCCAGGAGGTGGAAATTGGCTGTATCGGATAAAAACTTGTTTTGTTTAAAATAAATCAAATTCGAAAGTAAGTCTGCTTTTTCGAAATCTGCTTTCCCTCTTCCTCTCAGTTCTTTTATTGAAAGGTCGTACCTTCCTCTGAACAATACTTTTGTGTTGTAGGAAGTAAATGGCGTTTCACGGTCAAAGGCCTGCATCAAATCATTGTAAGGCATCCAGTGTATATACACATTGTCGCCATGTGCCTGCGGAAATTCATCGGGTGATCCCTGCTCTTTTACATCAAAGGTCTGCGCCAGGGCATTCATACTGTCCGGGAAAAATATAAATTCATTCGATTTGGTCGTGGAAGGCCCAAAGGCAATGTCCCCATCCCCTTTTAAACCTTTATTACTTAAACTGATTTCGTTTTTAAAATTTGCTTTGCCTCCATACAAAGGGTATCCTTCAGGTGGGGCCTTGCGGATAAAGCCTAATGAATAATCCTTTTGAAGGGTAATGTCTTCGCGGAAAGTGGGGAAAATACCGGCTGAAACAAAGTCCCCTTTAAAGCGCAGGGCTGCATTGGTAAAGTTGTCTACACTGTCAATTTCAAAGGGGTCGAGCTTAAAATAAAATTTATCCTTGTTGTACACCCCTCGTTGTATCGCACGTTTCTGGTAAAAGGTGTAACTTTCTTTAAAGCTGGTAAAAACGGGGTATTGAGGGAATTTAAGGTAACCCGCATGATTTTTCTGATGGTCCACTTTTAATTCCCCGACAATGTTTTCAATTACGGTCTGTACTTTTTTCATCGGGTATTCCCCGTTGATGTCTGGCTCCAGCGCTGTTACATAGATCCGTAGTGAATCAATATTTTTCATATCGATTTTATTGTCGTCGTAATTGTAATTAAAGTCTTTACCATGAAACTCGAATTTACCCGCAGCAACTACGCCCGAAAAATTAAAATGCCTGGCCTTCTTCACGATTACTTCCTGTCCTTTAGGGAATACAAATACTTTTTGCGTATCGCTCAATAAAATTTGTTTAACACCCCGAATACGCATATCAAAATTGTTGTTCAGTAGATTAATAGTAGCGTTGGGCTGGCCGGGTATAACCGAGTGAAAAGTTAAGATATCATAATCGGTTAATTTTTTAGAGGCTTTGATGTACTTGAATAATTTGTCTTTTATATACACCTCATCTGTTTCGGGGTTAAACGAGATAAGGCCGTTGATGGCAATTTTAATCAATACAGGCCTTAAGTCTACGGCTGTCCAGCGCATGTATTTTGCTAAATCCACAGCTGTAAACGAAGGGTTTTTGCCAATGGATTCATAATACTGATTAATTTTTAAAACAGGGCTTCCGTCACTGCCAATACCATTCAACTGCAACATCTTATCCATGGTATAAAAATCCTGGGATTCAAAATAGGCCTGTCCCTGAAAGTTACCGGCCAGAAAACCCAGGTCAATTTTTGTGGAATCAATTTTCCAGTTCAATTCTTCAAAATACATATCCAGTTTGTGATAGGTGTTGTAAAACGGTGTTTTCTGCAAACCGTCGTCGGTGCGGATTAGCACAACTTTTCTCTGATCGGCTAAGTATTTAAAACTAAGGCCGGGGTGTGTGATGGAGTCTTTATCGATATAAAATTTTACACCCGCATAATCTGATGTAATCTTATCGGGGCTCATTGAAAAGCCTTTGGCAGAAACTAAAAGAAAGGGCTGGTTGTTTCTTCTGAAAATAATGCGTGCAGGGTTTTTAGTATCACCACTCCCGATAAATTTTGGACCCCGCATGGAGAAACCACCTTCATAATCCACATCCTTTAATACATTTTTTACAAGGATACGTTTTACATAAGTTTCAAAACGGGGGAAAGTAATTACATCATGCTCGGTAACCACCTTGTCTATCAATTTCCCAAAGTAGGGTTTTTCAAAATAAGCGGGGTGGTAAAAAAGCGCTGAATCAGTGGTGTAGCCGCCGGTTTTACAATCAATTGTGTATTTTTTCACTTCGGCGTACACTTTATCATCTAAGCCTGTTCTTTTCCAGCTTACTTTCCCGGAGCGGCCATAAAATTTAGCGCTTAAGGGGTAATAAATCCCCTGGGTTTTTTCTATCGAAACTGAATCGTTACGGGGGTTGCTACCTACCAGGGTTACTTCCGGAAAAATTAAGCGGGGCAGGCTATCGTAATCAAACTTGTAATTGTCCTGAGTGGTGTACCAGTTATAAGAAGGCGAGCGGTAAAAAATGTTTGCTTCAAACAAACTCAGACTCATTTCCAGAAATTCTGCATAGGCCCTTGTAGATTTTCCATTTAATATTTTATTGATACAGAGTTGCCAGCTTTCAAAATCATCGAATTCTTTTTTGGAGTTTATAAAATCGCCGACAGCCACAAGGTAATCACGGAAATAAGGGTTGGGCTTCAGCCGTTTGGCCAGCATCTGGTTGCAGGTTTTATAAACATACTTTTTATAAACCGGGTTAAATATGGGGTTCTTCCAGAATTTTCCGAAGTCTTTTATAAATTTTTCGGCTTCGCTTTTATCGGCTGATCCGTCCTGAAAATAATCATCTAATTCTTTTATAAACTTCACCGAATCTGTTGTGAATTCAGTAATTTTTTGAGAGAAGGCGTTTGTACAAAGTAAACACAGAAGAAGTAAACTATATATTTTTAACTTGCCCATACAGCTGATTAAAATTTGGTTAGATGATAAGAAACAGCTAAAAGTAAAAAATCGCTTTAAAGGGAGCTAATTTGTTTATTGACAATTGGTGGTTTAGATGTTAAAAGTAAGGAGCAACACTTACAATTGCGTCCAAAAACTTCCGATAACAAATAAAATTTATTATCATTGAATTTTGGTTTAAAAAAAATCATCCTTAAACTATTTATATGGCCAACCTTACCTGGATCGTAAAACTCGAAAACAACTCCGGCAAAAACCTTCGTTATGTAGACGGAGAAGACCCCAAACGAAACGGTACCGTTAAAATAAACGAGCACCTCAACTTTGAAGGCTCAGGTTTTTGTTTCCCCTGGGTAGACATTGCAAAAGGCGAACTCAAAAAAGCCATCAAATTTTACGACGCCGCTACGAACGTATTTATTTTCCAGGTTTACCAGAGCTGGAACCGCGACCGCTTAGAATGGACTACTGTCGAAAATGGCAAAGACAGCGATGCCCGTGT
>JAHEYF010000119.1 GCA_023251755.1 Bacteroidota bacterium | reverse complement strand
TTCCTTCCCCGTGCAGGATCAACTGATCGTCCCACAATTCAAGGGTGATCGAATCAAAGGTTCTGCTTTCGGCAAACTGCTTTAGCAAAGCGTTGCGCTGACTCAGGACGTGGTTGTATGCAATCAGTTTTTCGAGATACACCTTATCGTATTGCGAAATAATACTATCAATAAACTTCCGGCGCATTTCGCTGCCCCCCACTATTAATTCATTGTCCGATGGTGAAATCATCACCAAAGGGTAAATACCAATATGTTCCGATAAACGCTCGTATTCCTTTTTATTCCGTTTAAACTGCTTTTTCTGGTTTTTTTTTACTCCGCAATAGACCTCTTCGGTTTCCCCGTTTTTTTCAAATTGCCCCTGAATAATAAAAAATCCCTGCTCGTAATGTATATTCTGGCTATCGATGGGGTTAAAAAAACTTTTACAAAAGGAGAGGTAATGAATGGCGTCCAATAAATTGGTTTTGCCCATGCCATTGCTGCCCACAAAGCAATTTACTTTAGGACTGAGTTCCAGATTGGCCTCCGGGTAATTTTTAAAATTTATGAGGGACAGCTGTTTTAGAAACATGGTGTAAGCAGGCTAAAGGTACAGCTTTTAGCCCCGCAGAAAATTAATTTTCATATTATGTTGAAAAATCATACTTTTGCGTGCTAATTTTTATTTAATCATGCCAGAAGTAATGGAAGAAAAAGTAAGCAACAAAATTGATGTTCAGGAAAAACTGAACAAAGCTGAACTATACTTTGATCAAAACAAAAAGAATATTGGAATTGCAGCCGCTGTAGTTATTGCCCTTGTAGGGGGTATAGTGGCTTATAAAATGTGGTGGTTGCCCAAACAGGATGCCGAAGCCCAGTCCCAATTGTTTGTTGCCCAGCAATATTTCGAAAAGGATTCCCTGGACCTGGCCTTAAACGGAAATGCTACTTTTACCGGCCTGAATGAAATTGCCGAAAATTATGGTAGTACCAAAGCCGGACAATTGGCTGAATACATGATAGGTGTTTCCCTGTTGCAAAAAGGACAATACGATGCTGCTATAGAACATTTGAATAAATTTGGTGCCGATGATGTCATGCTTTCCTCTGTAGCCACCGGTGCTATTGGCGATGCACACATGGAACTAAACAAAGTAGACGAAGCCATTAAGTATTATTTAAAAGCGGCTGACCAGACGACCAATAACTTTACCACCCCGATTTACCTTAAAAAAGCAGCGCTGGCTTATGAAGAACAGGCTAAATATGGGGATGCCCTCAACCTTTACCAACGCATTCAACAGGAATTTCCTAAAAGTACCGAGGGCCGGGAAATTGAAAAATACATAAGCCGGGTTAAAACACTCGGAAATCTTTAAAAAAAAGAAAAGGTGATGTAATGTCACCTTTTTTTGTTTTAGTATTATAATTATTAAAAGTTTAAAATTTAAGATTCAAAGAATGATACTCTTAATGATTAAATCCATTGCGGCTCTCCGACTCTGCGTGAAATAAAACAATACGAAATTTAACATCCAATAACAATAAAATAAGAATGAAAAAACTGGCGGCTCTTCTGATTATTTTTGTTGCATCCTGCACAGGCAATGCTCCGAAAGAAAACAAGCAGGCTTCAGACTCTGCATCAAGCCAGGCCACTACCGCACCCTTAAGTTTAAAAGACAGTGTTGTCGTATACAAATACGAAGGAAACTCAGCCCTGATGGACACCGCTTACATTAAAAATGCAAGCGAACCCATTAAAGCTATACTGGCTTATTATTGTTATCAGTTTAATACCGTATGCAGCGATGCAAAACATTGTAAACTAAGTGCTGCACTTGGTTTTGGGCAGGATTCTCCGGAACATAAAAACTTAGTTGAAAAATGGTTGAAAGACGAAGACACCAAAACCAGTATTGCCCATGGTGGAAATGCCAAACCCGATGGGGGCGATTCCTACTCCTGGTTAAGCAGCCTGCGCATTTTTATAAAAGACAAAGAGGTTAAAATAAAGTACACCAGTTCCTGGATCAGTAAAGATATTCATGGTAAAGGGGTGGGAGATGACAATTACCGGATTGAAGGAAACGAAATAAAAGTTATCAGCAGAAATCACACAGAATTAGACGTTCAATAATGGCAAGTGAATTAAAAAACTTATCGGTGTTTGAAGGAACAGAAGTCCCCTCGGCCAAAGGAATGAAAATAGCTATTGTGGTGGCCGAATGGAACCACGAAATTACCGGTGCCTTGTGCAAAGGCGCTATTGATACGCTGATAAAACACGGGATAGACAAAGAAGATATACTGAGTAAATATGTGCCCGGCAGTTTTGAACTTACCCTTGGCGCACAATACCTGGCTGAATATACACAGGCCGACGCTATTATTTGCTTAGGCTGTGTAATACAGGGCGACACCAAACATTTTGATTTTATTTGCGAATCGGTAGCCAAAGGCATTACCGATTTAAACATTAAATACAACAAACCTTTTATTTTTGGTGTATTAACCACCAACGATCAGCAACAAGCCATAGACAGGGCAGGAGGGAAGCACGGGAACAAAGGCGACGAAGCAGCGATAACAGCCATTAAAATGGTCTCCCTGAAAAAAAGCTTTGACGAGGGCAAGAAAGCGATAGGGTTTTAGATTTAAGATTCAAAATTTAAGATTCAAAGGCCTTAATCGTAACCGTGATCATACTTTAAATCTTGAATTTTAAACTTTGAATATAATGTTAGTAATCATAAGCCTTTGGTAAAGTAAAGCTATAATGCAGGGTAAGCCCTACATTCAGACCGCTTAAGTCGGCTGCCTTCGTGCTGTATAAATTAACACCATTCAATATATTGTAGGAGGCCGAAAGACTTAAACCAAGTCCCTTGCTCATTTTATACATTGCTTTGGCTCCTATTTCCGTACAAAAAAAATTGTCTTTGTGATCGATGCTCCGGTATGTATCGCCGGGTTTAAGATGATAAGTATTAATATAAGCAGAATCGGGGGCTGTTAGTTTGTAAGAAACAAAACCTGCATTCAGGAAGGGCATTACCGTAAAAGCTTTTCCGGGCAAAGGGTCCAACATCAATTGCAGGCTTATTTTAGAATACTTTTCACGGGTATTAAAATCCTTATTAATTCTGGTTATGGCGTCATTTGTACCACCATTCCGGTAATCGGCACCCACATAAAATTGTTTTCCTCCGACAAAGCCCGCTGAAATTCCCCCTTCAATCGATTTGTCGAAAGAAGTGAGTGGGTTCAGGTTTAAGTTAATGTAAAACCCTTTTGAATTTTTATCAGGTTTATCTGTTGTTAATTCATCCTGGTTGTTGTGTTTTTTTTGTGCCGAAGTCACTAAAGGCAAAACAAGCATAAGAAAAATTGATACCTTGGTTTTCATATTCTACGGTGTTTTTTGTTATAAATAAAGTAAATTAGATTTACATTTTTTAGGGTTAAACAATAATTGAGCCATGCTTAAGAGATGTTCAAAATTGAAAATTCAAAGTTCAAAGAAGGATGCTTATTTTAAGCCAGGCGCGATCACCTGATTTTTAAATTGTTTACCTTCTTTGTGAAATTAATATTTGTACAAGAAATTCCTTAGCATAGAAAATCGTTTTATGGCTTATAGTTTATTACTTATGGCTTGTTAAAATTTAGGCAAGGTATTTGTAATAAGTAAAAAAGTAATTGTAAATAGTGAGAAATTTAACTACTAACCACATGAATACGCTTATAAAAATTATCGCTGGTCTGTCGCTGTTACTGCTTCCTCAGCTGGCTAATTGCCAGGACGTGGAATTTGATCAAAACCCAAATGCAGCCAAAAGCCTTGAAAAATACAGGAAAAAAAATGACGATGGTTTAGCCACTGCAAACGGTACCACTATACAGGATACCTACAAAGCCTTTGACTGGATGCAATGGAAACAGGAACAACGTACACTTGCCAGAGCCAGAAGGTACCAGCTAAGGATGGCGCGCATTCAGCGTTACGGTTACCGTTATCCCAATTATTACAACAAGGGCTATTACAACAACTATAACGGATACAATGCTTATAACGGTTATAATACTTACAATGGCTATGGTATTTTACAACCCGCCACTTCATTTTTGTTTGGACTGGGTGCCGGATATTTATTGTTCCATAAATAAATCAAACTATTTTATTAAAGCACTTATGAGATGATCCCTTATAGAAAGGGAACAGGAATTGCTATAACAATTAAAAAAACAAAAACATTGATTATGAAAAAACATATTGGTTTATCACTCAGCATGGCACTTGTACTTGTATTCAGCTCAGCTTGTGTAAGACAGGTTACACGTATTAACCCTGATGAATCGGTTGACATCAGCGGGGCATGGAACGATGTGGATTCAAAATTAGTGGCGAAAAAAATGGTAGACACTGTTTTAATATCTCCCTGGTTAAACAACTTTACAACAAAAAGCAATGGAAAACCGCCTGTAATTATTGCCGGTATGGTGATGAATAAAAGCCACGAACACATTGAAGCCGAAACTTTTGTGAAAGATATAGAGTCTGCTATGCTCAGTTCTACCAAAGTAAAACTGGTGGCCGGTGGAAAAAAGCGGGAAGAAATAAGAAGCGAACGCGCCGATCAGGCCGATAATGCATCGGTTTCGACCATGAAAAAATGGGGCTTGGAAATTGGTGCCGATTATATTTTACAGGGAACAATTACTTCCGACGTTGATTCTTACCGACGCAAAAAAGTGGTGACTTACAAAGTATACATGGAGTTAACCGATATTCAAACCAATGAACTGGTGTGGATGGGTGAAAAAAAGATCAAGAAGTTTATTAAGAATTAAAACAATGTTGCTCCGGTTTTCTTCCAGTTCCCTGTTTGTTTTTAGTGGCCTGCTGTTTTTGTGTTCCTGTATGCCCTTACAGTATTACCAGGAAATAGCGCCGGCCAAACAAATGATGGCCTCCCATAATTACCAGGACGCTAAAAAGTTTTTAGAAAACAATAAATTTTTGCACAAAAAACGCAACGCCTTTTTATACGAGGTGGAGATGGGGCGTATATATCAACTCCTGGGCGAATACGATTCAAGCAATGTTTATTTTAACAAAGCCGATGCACTGCTCGGCGACTGGAAACATATACGTGACAGGGATGTGCGGGGCAATACGGTTTTTGAAGAAAACGGATTCGCTTCCGTTAGTGGTGGTGCAGGCGGTTTGGTGGAACCGCGCCTGATGGAATACCGTTCATCGGATTTCGAAAAAGTGCTGATCCATTATTTTAAGGCGCTCAATTATTTTTATTTACACAAATACGAAGATGCTTTGGTTGAAGCACGCAGGCTTGATTTATTGCTGAAAAATTTAAATGATAAACACAAAAACAGCAATCAGCAGGAATACCTTAGCGACGGATCTGCCCTGGTACTTATAGGTTTGATTTACGAAACCAACAAAGATTACAACAATGCATTTATTGCCTACAGAAATGCTTACGAGGTATTTAATAAAAATTCCAGCTCAGCTTTATTCGGGTATACACCTCCTTTGCAGCTTAAATACGATTTATTGAAAACAGCTTACCTCTCTGGTTTTGCCGATGAAGTGACTTATTATGAAAAAGAGTTCAATACTAAATTTACGTATCAGGACAATAAAAACGGTGACCTGATCTTGTTTTGGGAAAATGGTTTTGCTCCTGTAAAAACCGAACGAAATATTTACACTGTAGCATTGGGACAAAGAATATGTATACCCGAATACCAGGTGATGAGCGGGAATTATAATTATTGCATGGTAAGAGCGGACTCCGTTCTCACATTTTTTCCTGAAACATTAAAAGATATAAATTATTTAGCTATTACTCTTGAAAACCAGCGTTTCATCCGGGAGGCAAATACTGCTTCGGCTGATATAACAACCATAGGTGCCATTGCCAGGGATATTATGAATGCCCAGGAGAAAAAGCCAGCTAAAAAACAAGCGCCTGTTCAGGTTATTTACCATGCCGATACCAGAAACTGGCAAACCCTGCCTTCCATGATTAGTTATTGCCGCATTCCTTTGCATGAAGGGGAAAATAAAATAAAAGTATTGTTTGGAGATGGCTTTGATAATTATACAGATAGCACTTCTCTGTTTATCCGGGCAAGTGGCCAAACACAAATGCTGAGCGTGCAATCGTTTAAGAAATGATGTTGCAATTAGTTTATTTGTTTTTCAGTTCTTTCGTTTACCCGGTTTAAAACCGTCAACCACCGAACGAATAAACTATTAAACGAAAAAACGATCCTGTGCGGAGAATACCCTTGTTAATATCCGCAAAAATGCGGAGAATAAGTTTGTATATGCGGAGAATAAGATTTATATTTACCGCATATTTGCGGAGAATAAATGCCTGAATACATCCATCAATTAAGTAAATGGCCTGATTTTACCTGGAACCATGAAGATCTACTTACTGTGCTTTCAGCTATACGGCATAAACAAGGGCGTTTAAAAGGTTGCATGGAAGTTTTGGGTTTTGCCCTAAGGAATGAAACTACCCTGCAAACATTAACCTTAGACGTTCTTAAATCTACAGAAATAGAAGGGGAGATTTTAAACCCTGATCAGGTTCGTTCTTCTATAGCCAGACGCCTGGGAATGGATATTGCCGGATTAGTGCCCGCCGACCGGAATGTAGACGGAGTTGTGGAGATGATGCTGGACGCCACTCAAAATTACAATCAAGCCTTAACTAAGAAGCGTTTGTTTGCCTGGCATGCTGCCCTTTTTCCAACGGGAAGAAGTGGTATGCATAAAATAACAGTTGGTGCATGGAGGGATCATAAAAAAGGACCCATGCAGGTTGTATCAGGTGCAATGGGTAAAGAACGTATTCATTACGAGGCCCCTGATGCGGGGCGTCTGGAAAAGGAGATGAAGCTGTTTTTAAAATGGCTGAACACAAATCATTCAACAGACGCTGTGCTAAAATCAGCTATCGCTCACTTTTGGTTTGTTACCATACATCCCTTTGATGATGGAAATGGCCGTATTGCAAGAGCTATAGCCGATATGCAATTGGCTATGGCTGATGGCGATCATCAGCGCTTTTACAGTATGTCGGCACAAATACGCATAGAGAGAAAAGCCTATTATGAACTACTGGAAAAAACTCAAAAGGGATCGCTGGATATTACTGAATGGTTGTTATGGTTCCTGAAATGTTTAGACAATGCTTTAAACGCAACTGATGAAGTTCTAAAACGTGTATTAACTAAAACCAGATTTTGGGATAAGCACGCTGAAACAGCAATAAACGAAAGACAACGTTTATTGATTAACAAATTATTTGATGGATTTGATGGGAAACTTAATTCTTCTAAATGGGCCAAAATCGCAAAATGCTCTGCAGATACAGCCCTGCGTGATATTCAGGATTTAATGAACAAAGGCATTTTTGAAAAAGAAACCGCAGGAGGAAGAAGTACAAGTTATGTTTTGAAAACCTGAAGTATTGGCCTTCGATAGGAGCCTGTTTAAATAAATTGTTTATTTTCAGTTTTAATTGAAGATATGATGGCTACAGAGTAGCCGAACATTGATTTAAAACCGTAAACCACCGAACAAATAAACGAGTAAACTATTAAACGAAACATTGATCAATTCCAGAGCCACTGGAATTTGTTAAATTCGGATTTTTTTCCGACACATTGGTGTATCCTTACTTTGTCTATCTGCTTACTTTTGCTTTTTTTTATTTTGAACCCGTATAATTTTTTGCAAAAAATTACTTAACTTGGAATATAGGACCCAATGTGCTTATAAAATGACCTGGGTGAATCTGCGCTAAATGAACAATTTAATAAGCAACAACAATGAAAGATTTTTTTTTCCATATCGGGCACCCGGCCGAAGAATTTAAAGAGCTGAGGGATGCTTTTGGAGGGGAAATTTCGGGTACTACCTGGACTTATGATGGGGAATTTGGTAAAGGCTTTATGGAATACCATGAGTTGGAACCCGGGCTTTTTTTATATTTGTTTAACGATATAAATTACCAGCCCCATATTATTACACGCATCCCCTGTGAAGATAGTAGTTTTCTTACCCTGAACATAGGTTCAACTATTCTCGAATCAATTGTGAGTGTTAAGGAGGGGAAAAAATATTTCCCCAACAGCAACAAGTCCTCCAAGCGGGTATTTTTAACTTCCTCCAACGCTTTTGTTTCGTTTAAACAAGATGTGGGCGTGCAGCATGCAGGCATAAAAATAGCCATGAACAAAGCCTGGTTGGTGAATAAAATTGATTTATCGCATGCGAATAAAAATAACATTGTTTCCTCTTTAATTCAAACAACTGACCCGGTTTATTTGTTTGAATATTTGAACAAATATTCCGAAGAACTGATGAATGAATTGTTTCGGGCAAGGGAGGACAAAGTTTTCGGGCAATTGAGATTACTTGCAATCTGTTTAAAACTGATTCATGTTTTTTTCGAACAATTAATTTCGCGCGATCAGCCACAGCAAAAAATACATTATACCGATTTTAACAATATACTGAACGCAACAGCCAGCTTAACAGCGGAGTTCGATAAGACCCCGCCCACCATCAACCAATTGGCAAAATCAGCCCTGATGAGCCCCACCAAATTCAGACAATTGTTCAAACAGATCCATGGGCAAACATTTTACCAGTATTACCAGCTGCAACGCATGAACAGGGCCAATGAAATTTTACTCACAGGCCGCTACAGTATTTCGGATGTAGCTGACAAGGTTGGTTACCTGAGTACAAGTAAGTTTTCGGACGCTTACCGAAAACAATTCGGCACTCTGCCGAACGATGTGTATAAAAAATAATACAATCATTTTAGGAGGTTTTTCAGTCAGATCCTGCTTTCATAAAAACGAAGCATGACCTTTCTTTGTAGCAGGTTTTATAGGTGGAGTTAAAAAACTGTAATTAAGTTGTAAGCGGGGACTTATTAATTTTGTTGGTTGAGATTAATAACAAACAATTACGTAAAATGCATTGAGTGGTACATTTCTTGGTTGCAGTTTTTAGATTAATCATTTACATCTTAATCAGTTTAAAATGAATTTACATTATGTTTTTTTTGGAAATATGGAGTCAGTTCCAGGGAGCAATAAAAAAATTAATAAGAATGTGAAAAACAAATTACCGGCTAATTCCCCCGAAACATTTTTCGCCCTGCCCCTTAAATGGAATAAAAGAAAAGCATCTCCGGCTGACAAGCTCTGGGAGACGATTTATACTGCAAAGTATTTCCTTGTTTAGGAGTATTAAGAAATGTAAACAACAACATTACAATGCAAAACAATTATTTAAAAAACTCCTGCGCATCAATCTCTAAGGCTGTGGCAATTTTAAGCAGGGTGAGGCAGGTAGTATTTATCCTCCCTTTTTCAATAGGTATGAGGTTGGACTTTTCGATCTCGCATTTTTGAGCAACAAAATTTATGGTATAACCCCTTTGTTTTCTTATCCGGGTTATATTACCGCCTATTTTCTTCAAAAAATCTTTATCAGTCATTGCTCTTATTAAGGGGCAATATTGTTTTTTTTTACAATTATTTTAGGTATGATATATAATACCTTCTGTTTTTTATATTAGTTATAAAATTATATTGAAGTCATAATTTGTCATTTAGGGATATTTTTCGGGCAAATGAAAGTAGGATTGCCCTTAAGGAAATCGGTACTTGCATTAAAATAAATGTATAGTAATAATCACCTTTTTAAAGACAATGCCATGAAAAAACAAACATCAATCTTCGTTTTAATTCTTGCAGGTTTTATGTCCTGTAGTTTACCCGCCCAGGTTCATTATTTAGAAGATTTTAGTCATCTAACTCTTAATGCAGGCTACTCTACTATTCCTGCCAATATGATCGGAATTAATGTAGATGGACATACACCGGTCACTTACAATAGTACCGCCCCTTTTAATGCCGCACCTTATACTAATCTTGCTTTTGCAGTAGATGGTTTTGGTACTGATACTTTTGCAACATGTACTTCTTATTTTACTCCGGCAGGTACAGCAAACCGTTGGTTAATTACGCCTCCTGTATCGGGAATAACAGCTAATTCAGTTCTTGTATGGGAGTCAAAGTCTAAAGCTGCTAATCCACAAATGTTGAATAGTTTTGAAGTGTGGGTTTCTGCTGCGGCAGGTTCTAATTCCAACCCCGTGGTTACCGACTTTACCAATACAGCTTCTAATAAAGTCTTTAGCATTGTTGACGAACAATCTTCATGGAAAACCCATATAATTAACCTTGCAGCATTTGCCGGTCAAACTGTACGCATTGCTTTTCGTGATGTTTCAGTCAATAAGTATTTCCTGAATATAGATGACATAGAGGTGTCAGATCCTGCGGCGAATGATCTTAAACTTGTTTCCATAAGCCCTACAGGACAATCTGCATGGGGCGCGGTGGGTACAACCAAAACAATAGCAGGAGTTGTTAAAAACAATGGAATAACACCAGTTACAGGTTTTACTGCTAAGTATAGTGATGGAGGAGCCGTTTTTTCCAGAACTTTTAGTGGATTAAATATAGGATACACTCAAACATATAATTTCAATTTTTCTACTACGTATAATATTACTTCTGCTGCACAGACCCCTGTAAAAGTATGGGTCGACTTAACAGGAGACAATAACCACGGTAACGACACATTAATTTCGGAAATTAAGGGTTATGCTTTTAAGCCTGTCCATAAATTAGTGGTTGAAGAAGGTACGGGTACCTGGTGTGGGTGGTGTGTGCGCGGGGCTGTATTTCTGGATTCGATGTCCCATGTTAACCCTTCAACTACAGTACTTATAGCGGTTCATAGTAATGATCCCATGACTGATGCTATCTATGATGCAGAAATAGCTCATGACATAGGTTATTCTTATCCAGGTGTTCGGATTGACAGGGCATACAACGCCGATCCGAGTGATATATTTACACAATACAATTCACACATTAATGATTTTGCTGTAGCGGATTTAACTGTTGTTCCGGCTTTCAATGCCACTACACGTGTTGCTACAATAACTGTAAATACCAAACCGGCTACTTCTTTCAGTAATAATACTGCAAGCAATGATTATCGTTTAGCAGTTGTATTTACAGAAATGGGAGTTACAGGGACAGGATCAGGTTACGATCAGCATAACTATTATAGTGGTGGTACTACTCCTATGGCAGGTGCGGGCCACAACTGGCAAACAGAGCCATCTGTTGTCCCGGCTGCCAATATGGAATACGATTTTGTTGCCCGTACAATTTTGGGAGGCGCTAAAGGGCAGGTTAACAGCTTGCCCAATGCATTGGTTGGCGGAACAACCTATAATAATACATTTACTTATACTGTTCCTGCATCCTACAATGCGAATAAAATGCAGGTACACGCTTTATTAATAGATGCAAAATACAACGTGATATACAATGCCAATAGTGCCAGTCTTATTTCTACTATGGGAATTCAAGACTACACTAATTCCGGTCAGATGGATTTCCTGATCTATCCGAACCCGGCTGCCGGAGTGGTAAACCTGGCCGTGAACCTTGCTTCGCCTGAAACAGTTGTACTGAATGTTTACAATGCAATCGGAGAGTTGGTGTACAGCGAAGTGAAAAACAATGTGCCTGCAGGTGAGAGTCGTATTAGCCTAAATACAGCGGCTTTCACAAATGGCATCTACAACGTTACCTTGTCTTCTCAACGAGGCATGGTTACGAAAAAACTATCAATAAATAAATAATACAAAAATAAATACAAGTGATCCTCACGCCTCAGGCGTGAGGATTTTTTAAAAGGAATAGTTTTGGGTAATGAATTATTCAAATAAAAATAAAACTCAATACCGGCAAAGCTTACGCGCATTGGATACCAATAATTTCAATGCTTTATCTTAACAAGATATTGATTGAACAAAAAAGAAGGAAGTTTATCAGACAGGTAAAGTGAACATAAAATTATTAAACATACAAATAATAAGGATTTTTAAGCAAAAAAGGTTTTTTACAGTTGGTGTTTTTCTGCTTCATTTTCAGTTTTGTTTTTCGCAAAACATTACCAATTATGCTTTTTCTGCTTCAAGTGGTACCTATACTGCTATTAGTGGTTCAACGCAGGCAATAGGAGCAGGGGTTGATGATAGTCCGGCTGCCAATATCTCCATTGGTTTTGATTTTTTTTATATGGGCACGGGCTACACTAAATTTGGGGTAAGCAGTAACGGATGGATGACACTCGGATCAAGTTTATCTTCCTCCTCCAATGCCAATAATTTAACAAGCGGGGGTACCCGCCCGGTAATAGCGCCATTATGGGACGATTTAAAAACCGGAGCAGCAGGCAAGGTTCATTATGTGCTAAGCGGAAGCAGCCCTAACAGTGTATTGACCGTTGAATGGAAGCAAATGCGATGGAATTATCAGGGCAGTGATCCCTGTATTTCTTTTCAGGTAAAATTATACGAAACAACGGGTGTAATTGATTTTATTTACAACCAGGAAGCCAATGCCCCCAGTAGCGCATCAGCATCCATAGGTATTTCAGCCTCTGCTACCGGTAGTGGAAATTTCCTGTCGCTTGATGGTACAGGTGCCAGTCCGGGTGTAAGTTCAACTACAGAAACAACATCCTTGTCTGCGCGCCCGGCAAGCGGTCAAACCTATACATTCACTCCTCCGGCAGGAACCACTGCACCCTCTGCTGCAAGTTATTCCTGCATTGGAAATACCGCTATGACTCTAAACTGGACCAATAACGGGAGCAACCAGGTTGGAACTGCTATTTACAAGTCAACTGACAATGTTACTTTTACCTATG